>JARIFA010000006.1 GCA_031127075.1 Gemmatimonadota bacterium
GGGTTCGACGCTGATCGCATCGACGTTCTGGCCCGCCTGCGGGCCGCAGGGGGCGCTGGAGCGATCTGCATCGGCGAGACGCTCGCGGCGGCGGAAGGGGCCCGGCGGCTCGCGGAGGCCCATCCCGGCTTGATCTGGTGGACCGCCGGCATCCATCCGCACGACGCGGCCGCCTACGATCCCGCCCGCGATGCCCCGGCCCTGGAGGCCGCGATGCGCGCCGGGGCCGTCGCCATCGGCGAGTGCGGCCTCGACTACCACTACGACCATTCGCCCAGACCCCAGCAGCGGCGCGCCTTCGCCGACCAGCTCGCGATCGCCCAGCGCGAGCGGAAGGCCGTCGTCGTCCACAGTCGCGAGGCGGCGGATGACACCCTGGCCATGGTGCGCGAGGCGGGGGAGGCGGGGATCGTCGGTGTCCTCCACTGCCATACCGGGCCGCACGCCCTCGCCGAGGCGGCTCTCGCCGCCGGCTGGTACATCTCCTTCAGCGGCGTCGTGACCTTCCGAAAGTGGGACGATCTCGACCTGCTTCGTCTCGTCCCCGAGGACCGGCTCCTCATCGAGTCCGACAGTCCGTATCTTGCTCCCGTGCCCTATCGGGGGAAGCGCAACGAACCCGCGTGGTGCGCGTACACCCTCCCACGGCTCGCGGAGGTTCGCGATACCGATCCCGGCGCCCTCGGGGCGGCCGTGGTCCGCAACACCCGACGCTGCTTCTCGCTCGACTGATTCTCTGCAGGTGCACGGCGCGCGTCCCATCCCTCCAACCCGAGGCTCGCGACTCCCCCCGATGAGCATCCCCAGCGACATCGCGATCGCCCAGGCGGCGACCCTGAAGCCCATCACCGAGGTGGCGGCCACCATTGGCCTCGCCCCGGACGACCTCGACCAGTACGGCCGATACAAGGCCAAGGTCCCCCTCGAACTCACGACCCGCCCCGCGAAGGGGAAACTCGTCCTCGTCACCGCCATCAATCCGACGGCGGCCGGTGAAGGGAAGACGACCACCTCGGTCGGCCTGGCGCAGGCCCTCCGCCGGCTCGGGACCAATGCCGTGCTCTGCATCCGCGAGCCCTCGCTCGGCCCCGTCTTCGGCGTGAAGGGAGGGGCGGCGGGTGGCGGCTATGCGCAGGTGCTCCCGATGGAGGATATCAACCTCCACTTCACTGGGGACTTCCACGCCATCGCGTCCGCGCACGCGCTCCTGAGCGCGATGCTCGACAATCATCTGCAGCAGGGCAACACCCTGAACATCGATCCGCGCCGGATCACCTGGCCGCGGACCATCGACATGAACGATCGCGCGCTGCGCAAGGTGATCATCGGTCTCGGCGGACCGGCCGAGGGTGTGGTGCGCGAGGAGCGCTTCGTGATCATCCCGGCCTCCGAAGTGATGGCGATCGTCGCCCTTGCGACGAGCGCCGCCGACCTCGAGACGCGGCTCGGCAACATCATCGTCGGGTCCACCGCCGGCGCCGAGCGTCGGCCGGTGCGCGCGCGCGACCTCAACGCACACGGCGCGATGGCGATGTTGCTCAAGGACGCCATCCGGCCGAACCTCGTCCAGACCCTTGAAGGGGGCCCCGCCTTCGTGCACGCGGGACCCTTCGGCAACATCGCACACGGCTGCAACTCGATCCTCGCGACGCGCGCTGGCCTCGCCGTCGGCGATGTCGTCGTCACCGAGGCCGGCTTCGGGTCCGACCTCGGCGCCGAGAAGTTCCTCGACATCAAGTGCCGCTTCGGCGGGCTCACCCCTGAGGCGGCGGTCCTCGTCGCGACCGTGCGCGCGCTCAAGATGAACGGCGGCGCACAGAAGGGCGACCTCGCCAAGGAGGATCTCGAGGCGCTGCGTCGTGGCGTGGTGAATCTCGAGCACCATATCGCCAATGTCCGGCAGTTCGGGCTCGAACTCGTCGTCGCGATCAATCGCTTCGGCACCGACACCGACGCCGAGCTGGCGATCGTCCGCGAGGCGGCGGAGCGCGCCGGTGCGCGGGTGGCCCTCTGCGAGGTCTTCGCGAAGGGCGGGGAGGGGGGCGAGGCCGTCGCGCGCGAGGTCCTCGAGATCCTCGCCGGCGGGCGGTCACGCTACGCGCCGCTGTACGACGCCGCGCGCCCCATCAAGGAGAAGATCGAGACCATCGTGCGGAAGGTGTATGGCGGCGACGGCGTCGACTTCAGCGCCAAGGCCGAGCGCGCGATCGCCTATCTCGAGTCCATCGGACTCGGCGACACGCCGGTCTGCATGGCGAAGACGCAGTACTCGCTCTCCGACGACGCCGCCAAGCTCGGGCGGCCCAGCGGTTTCCGCGTCACGGTGAACGACGTATATCCCCTCGCGGGGGCCGGATTCGTGGTCGCGCAGTGCGGCGAGATCATGACGATGCCCGGACTCCCGAAGGTCCCCGCCGCCGAACGGATGGCGATCCATCCCGACGGCTCCATTGCCGGCCTGTTCTAGGAGAAGACTCGATGACGGTGCAACGTATCGCGACCGATGCGGCCCCAGCGGCCATCGGCCCATACGCCCAGGCGACGGTCGCCGGTGGCTTCCTCTTCACCGCCGGGCAGATCCCCCTCGATCCGGCGACCATGGAGGTCGTCGGCGGCGACATCGCCGCGCAGACCTCGCGCGTGCTGGAGAACCTGCGGCACGTCCTCTCCGCCGCCGGAGGTAGCTGGGGCGACGTCGTGAAGACGACGGTCTTCCTGCAGGATATGGCCGACTTCCCTCGCTTCAACGAGGTCTACGCGGATGCCCTCGGCGACGCCCGGCCCGCCCGCTCCACGGTGCAGGTGGCGGCGCTCCCGCGCGGCGTCGCCGTCGAAGTCGAACTCGTCGCGAAGCTTCCCTGATTCCCCGCGTTCGGACCCGCGACGCCGTCGTGAGCCCGAACGCCTCCCACGCCCCCATGACCCGCGAAGAGATCTTCCGGCTGACCCAGTTCGCTCGCTGCGCGGGCTGAGCGTCGAAGATGGGTCCGGGTGACCTGTCCGCCGCGCTCGCGCCGCTGCCGCGCGAAGTCGATCCCCGTGTGCTCGTCGGTCGAGAGACCTTCGACGACGCGGGGGTGTTTCGCCTGTCCGACGATCTCGCGCTCGTCCAGACGGTCGATTTCTTCGCGCCCATCGTCGACGACCCGTATCGCTTCGGGCGCGTCGCCGCCGCCAACGCGCTCTCCGACGTGTATGCGATGGGGGGCACCCCGCTCACCGCACTGAACATTGTCGCCTTCCCTGAGGGGACGCTCCCGCTCACCGTGTTGACGGAGATCCTTCGCGGGGGCCAAGACGCCGTGCACGAGGCCGGGGCGCGGCTTGTTGGCGGCCACACGGTGACCGATCCGGAGCTCAAGTACGGGCTCGCCGTCACCGGCACCGTGCACCCCGATCGGATCCTGTCGAACGCGGGCGCGCGGCCCGGCGACCGGCTCGTGCTCACCAAGCCCATCGGCACCGGGATCCTCGCGACGGCCGGTAAGCGCGGCCTCCTCGACCCCGAGCACGAGGAGCGGGTCTATCGCACAATGTGCACGCTCAACGCCGAGGCATCCGCGGCGGCCGTCGCGCTCGGGGCGCGGTGTGCCACTGACGTCACCGGGTTCGGCCTGCTCGGCCACGCGAGGCACATCGCCCGCGCGAGCGACGTCCGGCTCCTGGTCGAGATCGACGCGGTGCCCGTTCTGCCGGGCGCGCGCGAGGCATTGGCGGCCGGCTGTGCGACCGGCGGGGCGGAGCGGAACGAAGCCTGGGTCACCGATGACGTCGATTGGGCCGATGTCGGGCCCGACGAGCGCGCGCTGCTCACCGATCCGCAGACCTCCGGCGGCCTCCTCGTCGCGCTCGCACCGGGCGACGTCGCCGCGTTCCTCGCTCGGGTCCCCGACGCGGTGGTCATCGGGGAGGTCGAGGCGCCGATGCCCGGTCCTCGGCTCCGCCTGCGCTGACGCTATCTTCCTCCGTGCGCGTCTGGGGGCGGATGGGGTCTGGTGGTCCTCACGGTCTTCAAAACCGTAGCGGCCTGACGACGTCGGGCTGGGTGGGTTCGATTCCCACACGCTCCCGCCACGCGCGCGCGGAACCCGGCGGCCTGCGCCGGGTCGAATCCTCTCGTATGGTCTCCTCCGTGTCACGTTCGCGGCTGCTGCGATTCCACACTGGCGTCCTCCTCACGGCCCTCCTCGGGGCGCTGGGGCGCCTCGACGCGCAGCAGGCGGAACCGACACGGGCCGGTGTGCGCCGCGAGTCGAAGCCCGTCGAGTCCTTCGCGGCGCCGACGGTCGCTGGCGCCCCGATCTCACCACGCCGTGCCTTCCTGTACTCGCTCCTCCTCCCAGGATCGGCGCAGGCGCGGCTCGATCGTGGGCGCGCCGGGTCGATGTTCTTTCTGATCGAAGTGACCGCGCTCACGCTCGTGCATCGCTCCGCCGAGGACCTCCGCATCGCCCGGTCCTCTGCCGGGGACTCCATGCCCTTGCGCTACAGCGTCGACGCGGCGTCGGGGCGCGTAAATCGCGATGCGAAGGGCGCGCCGGTCGTGGCCGCCTGGAGCGTCCCGCGATACAACGACGCGTACGTCCGCACCCGACGGCTGCACTACGAAGATTGGCTGGCGGTCATCGCCTTCAATCACCTCTTCGCCGGCGCGGACGCCTTCGTGGCGGCACAGCTCTGGGACCTCCCTGCGCGTATCGGCGTGGGCGTCTCCCCCGACGGTGTCCGGCTCGAGGCGCGTCTCCGGCCCTAGCGCCATCCCGAGCGGCGGTGCGCCATGGAGGCGCGGGGCGCTGTCGCGCCGATCACTCCGTGCGCGCGATCGACGAGAGGGTCGTCAGGCCGTCCGAGCCCCAGGCGCAGCGGGAGACGCTCACGTCATCGATGCGGAGGAGTTGTGGGCCATCGAGCCACGCGCCGGGGTTCGCGAAGATCCCCGCGCCCAGCCGCTCGAGGGCGGGGACGTGCGAATGAGCCAGCACCATCAGGGCCGGCGCGTCCGCCCCACGGAGCCGAGCCTCGGCGACGCGACGGAGCCCCTCGCCGCCATCGCGGGGACGCATCTGACGGCTCGTGTGCGAGCTGCGGAGCGCAATCGCCGTCCCGAAATCGGGATGCAGCCACCGAAATGCGGCCACGCTCCAGGGATGACGCAGCACGGTGCGGAGCCGCCGGTACGGGGCATCCTCGCGGTCGCGGAGCCCGTCACCATGCTCGATGCAGGTGGACCACGCGCCGATCGCCCCGCGCCACGGTCCGAGGTGATACGTCAGTCCGAGGTCGCGGCGGAGTGCCTCGCCCCCCCAACAGTCGTGATTGCCGGCGATCCAGACGATCGGGAGGCCGGCATCGCTGAGACGTGCGAGCTCGCCCAAGATGCGAATCCCGGCCCGCGGGACCGCGTGACGCCATTCGAACCAGAAGTCGAAAAGGTCGCCGTTGATCACCAGCGACCGCCCGTCCGAGGGAAAGCGCCGGAGGAAGTCGAGGAGTGAGGTCTCGACGTCCTGCGGTGCCGCCCCGAGATGGGCGTCGGCAAGCACGTAGCACGGCGTCGGCAGCATGCCGGAATCCTACCGCGTCCGAGCGCCCTTTACAAAGGCGCCGGCCTCCCGGTAGACTCGCCCGATGCGCCACGTGACGGAGTTGCAGGTCCGCTATGCCGAGACTGACCAGATGGGCGTCGTCTATCACGCCCATTATCTCGTCTGGTGTGAGGTCGGGCGCACGGACTTCATCCGCGCACTCGGGATGCCCTACGCCGAGATGGAGCGGCAGGGCATCCGACTCGCCGTCGCCGAGGCTGCGGTGCGGTATCATGCCGGCGCGCGCTATGACGATCGCATCGCCGTCGAGACGCGCCTCGTCGACGTGCGATCGCGGATGGTGACGTTCGCCTATCAAATCCTCCGTCGTCTCGAGGGCAGTGATGCCGAACTCCTCGTCAGCGCCCGGATCGATCTCGTCTGCATGGGGCGGGAGGGCCGGCCCGCCGCCCTCCCGGCGGAGTGGCGTGCGCTGCTCCAGCGCGGCGTCACCGCCGATTGACCCACCGGGTCCGCGGGTCGACCTTTCACTTCGTGAATCGACGCCTCGTCCTCCTCGGCCTCTCGGCCCTCCTGGTGAGCGGCTGCTATGGCTTCGCCGGCGGCGGGCTTCCGCAGCATGTTCGCACGGTCGCCGTGCTCCCGTTCGACAACGAGACGGCGGCTCCCGAACTGCCGCGGGAGTTGCAAGAGGCGCTGCGCCTCGGCCTGCAGAACCGGTTGGGGCTCCGGGATGCACCCGAGGAACGGGCGAATGCCGTCGTCCGAGGCAAGGTCGCCCGCTACGAGATCGATATCCCGGTCGGCTTCAGTGCCAACTCGGGCCAGGCGACGTCGGCGCGGCGTCGTCTCCGTGTCGTCGTGGACGTCGAGATCTTCGACCAGGTCACCGGCAAGGTCCTCTGGAGTCGGACGGGTATGCAGGCGGAGGGCGAGTACGCCGACCGCGGCGAGGCGAACGGGCGCAAGCAGGCCATCGAGCGCATCGTCACCGACGTGATCGAAGGGGCGCAGTCGCAATGGTGAGTGTCGCGACGCCCCGCCGGGCGCGGCGATGAACGCCGACGCCTCGAGCGCGCGGAAGGTGCTCGAGCGCACCGCGGCCGCCGAGTGGCGACGGCGGCAGTCGGGGCCCGTCGTCTTCACCAACGGCGTGTTCGACTTGCTGCATCCTGGGCACATCGATGTGCTCGAGGGGGCGCGGGCCGAAGGCGCACAGCTCGTGGTGGGGATCAACAGTGATGCGTCTGTGCGTCGACTGGGGAAGGGCCCCGACCGTCCGATTCGCCGGGAGCAGGAGCGCGCCCGGGTGATCGCCGCGCTCGCCGTCGTCGACGCCGTCGTCATCTTCGACGAGGACACGCCGTCGGCGCTCGTCGAGGCGCTCCAGCCCGACGTCATCGTGAAGGGCGGCGACTACGCCCCCGACACGGTGGTCGGGGCCGAAGTCGTGCGTGCGCGCGGCGGCCGCGTTGTCATCATCCCGCTCACCACGGGGCAATCCACCACCTCCATTGTCGAGCGTGTCCGTGCCGTCCAATCCTGAGGTTGCCCTCGGTCGCCCCGGCGGCCGTGCGGTCGATGCCCTGCGTGACATCCGCCTTGAACGTGGTGCGGTGGCCAACGCCGAGGGGTCCTGCCTGATCGCGTTCGGCCATACTCGAGTCCTTTGCGCCGTGAGCGTCGAGGACGGCGTGCCCGGCTGGAAGAAGGGCCGCGGCGAGGGATGGCTGACCGCCGAGTACGCGATGCTGCCGCGCGCGACGCACACGCGTTCCCCGCGTGAGCGGGGTCAGGTTGGTGGGCGCACGCAGGAGATCCAACGCCTTATCGGTCGCAGTGTCCGAGCGATGCTCGATGATTTCCGATGGGGGGAGTTCACGTTGAAGGTGGATTGCGATGTCCTGCAGGCCGACGGTGGTACGCGAACGGCGGCCATTACGGGCGCCGCGGTGGCGGTCTGTGACGCGTTCGAGTGGATGGTCCGCACCGGTCGCATCGCTAGCTCACCCGTGAAGCGCCGGGTCGCAGCCGTCAGTGTCGGGGTCGTTGGCGGGACGCCCGTGCTCGATCTCGAGTATGCGGAGGACGTGCGGGCGGACGTTGATGCCAACGTGGTGATGAGCAGCGAGGGGCGCTTCGTCGAGGTGCAGGGTACCGGCGAGCAGGGCACCTTCGCGCGCGAGGAGCTGGATCGACTCCTCGACCTCGCTGCCCGTGGTATCGCGCAGCTCGATCGGGCGCAGCGCGAGTCGCTCGGCCTCGGCTGAGGCTGGCGTGAGCCGCGCGCAGGGTCCGCCGCTCGTTCTCGCGACGCGGAGTGCCGGGAAGCTGACGGAGCTGCGTGCGATGGCCGCGGCGCACGGTCGCGACGTCGTCGACCTGTCGGCGGTCGGCCTCGGGATGGAAGACCCCGCCGAGGAGGTGCTGGAGGTGCACGACACCTTCGAGGCGAACGCGCGCGCGAAGGCCCGCTGGTTCGCCGATCGGTTGCCGGGGCACCTGGTCGTTGCCGATGACTCCGGACTTGAGGTCGCAGCGCTCGGTGGTGCGCCCGGGGTCCGGAGCAAGCGCTGGGCGGGGAGCGTCGCCACGGGGGCCGCGTTGTACGCGGAGAACAACGCCGCGCTCCTGCGCGCGTTGGCGGGGCGTACCGATCGGTCCGCGCGTTTCGTGACGGTGGTCGTAGCGGTGCAGGGGATGCGCGAGTGGCGTGCTCGCGGTGTCTGTGCGGGGCGGATTCTGGAGGCGCCGGACGGCATCGAGGGGTTCGGCTACGACCCCCTGTTCTGGAGTGAGGAGCTTGGAGTGTCGTTCGGTCGAGCGGAGCGATCGCTGAAGGCGGAGGTGAGCCATCGTGGACGCGCCTTTCGTGCGCTGCTCGAATCGCTCTGGGACATCGAGTTGCCCGCGGTTGGTTGACCTGTTCCGAGTGTCTCACTATGATTGAGGGCTCACGGGGCGTAGCGTAGCCCGGTATCGCGCCTGCTTTGGGAGCAGGAGGTCGCCGGTTCGAATCCGGCCGCCCCGATCGGTCGTGCCGGAGCGCAGCTGCAGTGGGTGAAGCGCCAGTAGCTCAGTTGGATAGAGCAACAGCCTTCTAAGCTGTGGGTCGGGGGTTCGATTCCCTCCTGGCGCGCCTAGTGTTGGGTGGGAAGGTGCGGGACTGCTGGACCGTAGGCGCCGTTAGCTCAATTGGCAGAGCAAGTGACTCTTAATCACTAGGTTGTAGGTTCGATTCCTACACGGCGCACTCGCAGGGTAACTGATCTCTGATGGCAGGGTGGGCGCGGGGGTTGCGGCAGGCGATGCAGCCCGCTATTCTCGACAGTCTTGCCCGGTTTGTATCGGCGGGGAAGCGGTTGGGCGGCTCTCGTGAAAATTTTTATCGAGACCCCTTGACCAGGCTTGATGAATTCGTTACTCTGATGGGCTGGCGCGGAAACGCTGCCGAGCAACTGGTTGATTGAAAATCGAATCGAGAGAGATCGCAAAGTGTGCGAGGCGAACTTTTTGATCCTGTGTCCCGTTCGGGGGCCAGGGGAGAGTTTAGACCTGAACAATTTTGTGATTCCGAATAACGCTGTCATGCGATGACAGCGTGACAGCGATTCGGAAGAGCCTGTTGAATTCTCATTGGAGAGTTTGATCCTGGCTCAGGACGAACGCTGGCGGCGTGCTTAACACATGCAAGTCACGGGGGCCCGCAAGGGTAACCGGCGAACGGGTGCGTAACACGTGAGCAAGCTTCCGATTTGTGGGGGATAGCCGGCCCAACGGCCGGGTAATACCGCATACGTTCACTGGACGGCATCGTCCGGTGAGGAAACCTCCGGGGCAAATCGAGGTGCTCGCGGCCTATCAGCTAGTTGGCGGGGTAACGGCCCACCAAGGCGACGACGGGTAGCTGGTCTGAGAGGATGGCCAGCCACATTGGGACTGCGACACGGCCCAGACTCCTACGGGAGGCAGCAGTGGGGAATATTGCGCAATGGACGAAAGTCTGACGCAGCGACGCCGCGTGTGGGATGAAGCCTTTCGGGGCGTAAACCACTGTTGCCCGGGACGAACCTCCCCATTCGTGGGGACTGACGGTACCGGGTGAGGAAGCACCGGCTAACTCTGTGCCAGCAGCCGCGGTAATACAGAGGGTGCGAGCGTTGTCCGGAATCACTGGGCGTAAAGGGCGCGTAGGTGGCTGGGTAAGCGTGTGGTGAAAGTCCGGGGCTCAACCCCGGATCTGCCATGCGAACTGCCGAGCTCGAGCGATGTAGAGGCAGGTGGAATTTCGGGTGTAGCGGTGGAATGCGTAGAGATCCGAAAGAACACCAGTGGCGAAGGCGGCCTGCTGGGCATCCGCTGACACTGAGGCGCGACAGCGTGGGGAGCAAACAGGATTAGATACCCTGGTAGTCCACGCCGTAAACGATGGGTACTAGGTGTCTGGGGGAGCGACCCCCTGGGTGCCGGCGCTAACGCATGAAGTACCCCGCCTGGGGAGTACGGCCGCAAGGCTGAAACTCAAAGGAATTGACGGGGGCCCGCACAAGCGGTGGAGCATGTGGTTTAATTCGACGCAACGCGAAGAACCTTACCTAGGCTTGACATGCTGGAGAAAGCTTGCGGAAACGTGAGCCCCTCTTCGGAGTTCCAGCACAGATGCTGCATGGCTGTCGTCAGCTCGTGTCGTGAGATGTTGGGTTAAGTCCCGCAACGAGCGCAACCCTCACCCTTAGTTACCAGCGGGTAAAGCCGGGGACTCTAGGGGGACTGCCGGTGCCAAACCGGAGGAAGGTGGGGATGACGTCAAGTCATCATGGCTCTTACGTCTAGGGCTACACACGTGCTACAATGGGCCAGACAGAGGGCTGCCAACTCGCGAGAGTGAGCCAATCCCCAAACTGGTCCTCAGTTCGGATTGTAGTCTGCAACTCGACTACATGAAGCTGGAATCGCTAGTAATCGTGGATCAGCTACGCCACGGTGAATACGTTCCCGGGCCTTGTACACACCGCCCGTCACGCCATGGAAGTTGTGAGCGCCCGAAGTCGGTGTCGGAACCCGCAAGGGACCAAGCCGCCTAAGGCGAGCGCAATGACTGGGGCGAAGTCGTAACAAGGTAGCCGTAGGGGAACCTGCGGCTGGATCACCTCCTTAACGGAGCAGCGAGTAGGCCACTTCGGTGGTACGAAAGCGCTACCGGTTTGTCGCTCGTCTCACACACGGCGACTCTCTCGATTCGTTCTTTGGCACCGGCTGGTGGCTTTCAGGCCGCCGGGTCGGTCCGCTGTTTGACAACGGAAGATGGTAGTGTTCGTGGGATAACGAATCACACTAGTGACATGATTTCGACGAACGGCTCGCAAGAGCCACACCGATATCTGATCACTCGTTGTAGATCGCGCGTGCTCTGCTGGATTACATGTTGTAGTCAAGCGAGCGAATGCATGTCGAGGATGCCTTGGCACACGAAGGCGATGAAGGACGCGGTAAGCTGCGATAAGCTTGGGGGAGCGGCACACACGCTTTGATCCCAAGATTTCCGAATGGGGAAACCCGGCCGTCAGCGATGGCGGTCACGCCGAAAGGCGAGCGAACCCAGGGAACTGAAACATCTAAGTACCTGGTGGAAAGAGAAATCAACCGAGATGCCCCTAGTAGCGGCGAGCGAACGGGGTAGAGCCCAAACCGTGGTCCTTGTGGCCGCGGGGTTGTAGGACCCACAGACGCGTACGGCGACGTCAGTTGAAGTGGCCTGGAACGGCCCGCCAGAGACGGTGACAGCCCGGTAAGCGAAGATTATGAACCGTGCGTAGTGGAGTTCCTGAGTAACGCCCGACCCGAGTAATCGGGCGTGAAACCGGGGGGACCACCCTCCAAGGCTAAAGACTCTCGTGTGACCGATAGTGAACGAGTACCGTGAGGGAAAGGTGAAAAGCACCCCAGTGCGGGGAGTGAAAGAGATCCTGAAACGACATGCATACAAGCGGTAGGAGGCTGGGCCGGGGTTCGCCTCGGTCACGGCTGACTGCGTGCCTTTTGCATTATGATCCGGCGAGTTACTCCTCAGGAGCGAGGCTAAGCCGTTCAGCGGCGGAGCCACAGCGAAAGCGAGTCCTGTAACGAGGGCGACGAAGTTCCTGGGGGTACGACCCGAAGCCAGGGCGATCTACCCATGAGCAGGGTGAAGCTGCGGTAACACGCAGTGGAGGCCCGAACCGGTATGGGTTGAAAACCGTTCGGATGACTTGTGGGTAGGGGTGAAAGGCCAATCAAGCCTGGAGATAGCTGGTTCTCCCCGAAATCTATTGAGGTAGAGCCTCGAGAATTGTGTCCAGGAGGTAGAGCGACTGGATGGGCGCGGGCTGGCGTAGCCGGTACCAAACCCAACCAAACTCCGAATACCTGAGACATGGACCTCGGGAGGCAGTCGCTGAGCGATAATGTCCAGCGGCGAGAGGGAAAGAACCCAGAACCACAGCTAAGGCCCCGAAGTGGCCGCTGAGTATAGCGAAGGATGTGTCCCTACACTGACAACTGGGAGGTTGGCTTAGAAGCAGCCACTCCTTTAAAGAGTGCGTAATAGCTCACCAGTCCAGTGGGGATGCGCCGAGAATGGTCGGGATTAAGCGGCCCGCCGAAGCTTGGTCTTCTGACTTTGTCAGAGGGGTAGGGGAGCGTTCTGTCCGCCTTGAAGCGGCCGTGGAAACGTGCCGTGGAGCGTTCAGAAGTGAGGATGCCGGATTGAGTACGCGCAAATGCGGGTGAGAACCCCGCACACCGTAAGCCCAAGGATTCCTGCGCCATGGCAATCAGCGCAGGGTGAGGCGGACCCTAAGGCGAGGCCCCAGAGGCGTAGCCGATGGACAGCCGGTGAATATTCCGGCCCCGTCTGTAGTGTGTTAGCAACCCCAGGGGGACCCTGGAACGAAGCGCGAACGGCTTTGTGGATGGCCGTGAAAGGGTGTAGGGAAACCGAGACCTGAGACGAGTGCGCGGGGCAACCCAAGCGCGAGTCGCGTAGAGTCGACAGGCAAGAAAAGCCCTGGTGGGGAATACTGCAGACGTCCGTACCGCAAACCGACACAGGTGGGCAAGGCGAGTAGCCTAAGGTGAACGAGTGAAACCGGGTCAAGGAACTCGGCATAATGATCCCGTAACTTCGGAAGAAGGGATGCCGATTGGGGTTGGCGACCTCGCGTCGCAGGCTCTGATCGGTCGCAGATAATCGGCCCAAGCGACTGTTTAGCAAAAACACAGGTGAGTGCCAAGCCGCACAAGGCGCTGTATACTCACTGACGCCTGCCCGGTGCCGGAAGGTTAAGGGGAGATGTTAGCCGCAAGGCGAAGCATTGAGCCGAAGCCCCGGTAAACGGCGGCCGTAACTATAACGGTCCTAAGGTAGCGAAATTCCTTGTCGGGTAAGTTCCGACCTGCACGAATGGCGTAACGACTTGGGCACTGTCTCGACCCGGTGCTCGGCGAAATAGCAGTCTCGGTGAGGATTCCGAGTCCCCGCGACAGGACAAAAAGACCCCATGCACCTTTACTGCAGCTTGTCATTGGACGTCGCATTAGACTGTGTAGCATAGCTGGGAGACTATGAGGCTCGGGCGCCAGCTCGGGCGGAGTCATCAGTGAAATACCAGCCTGGCTCATGTAACGTCCTCACCACGCTCGGGCAAACCCCGGCTGGGACCGTGGCAGGTGGGCAGTTTGACTGGGGCGGTCGCCTCCGAAAGAGTAACGGAGGCGCGCGCATGGTTCCCTCAGCGCGGACGATATTCGCGCTCTAGAGTGTAACGGCACAAGGGAGCCTGACGGCGAGACCGACGGGTCGAGCCGCCACGAAAGTGGGCCGTAGTGATCCGGTAGCCCGGTGTGGATCGGCTATCGCGCAACGGATAAAAGGTACGCTGGGGATAACAGGCTTATCGCGCCCGAGAGTTCACATCGACGGCGCGGTTTGGCACCTCGATGTCGGCTTATCACATCCTGGGGCTGGAGAAGGTCCCAAGGGTCCGGCTGTTCGCCGGTTAAAGTGGTACATGAGCTGGGTTCAGAACGTCGTGAGACAGTTCGGTCTGTATCCGTCGTGGGCGTTGGAGAGTTGAGGGGTGCGGACTCTAGTACGAGAGGACCGAGTCGGACGACCCGCTCGTGTCCCGGCTGTCACGCCAGTGGCAACGCCGGGTAGCGATGGTCGGCACAGATAACCGCTGAATGCATCTAAGTGGGAAGCTGTCCCCAAGATGAACTCTCCCTGGGACCTTGAGTCCCCTAAAGGGCCGTGGGAGACCACCACGTCGATAGGTGGGGAGTGGAAAGTCAGTAATGACCTCCGAGCTAACCCATCCTAATCGCCCGTGCGGCTTGACTACTCCCCCTTTCTTCTTGAGAGGGGCTGGAAAACCAACCGCAGAGCTTCGCACGATCTAATCGATCGTTTGCACACGAACACTACCATCACCGTTGTCGTCTTTTCGCTGGCGACTAGAGCGTAGGGGCCACACTCGTTCCCATCCCGAACACGATCGTTAAGCCCTACAGCGCCGATGGTACTCCGACCGAGAGGTCGCGGGAGAGTAGGCCGTCGCCGGCACCCCCTTGGAAGCGCCCCAGTCTCCAGACTGGGGCGCTTTCGTTTTTCCGCTATCTTTCATCATATGTCGCGGGCTGGCTTCGTCACCCTCGTGGGCCGCCCCAATGGGGGGAAGTCCACTCTTCTGAATCATCTCGTCGGGACGAAGCTCGCCATCGTCTCGCCGAAGCCACAATCCACGCGGGATCGCGTCGTCGGCATTCTCATCCACGCCGACACGCAAATGGTGCTGTTCGACACGCCGGGCCTCCTCGAGCCACGGTACGACTTGCATCGCTCGATGCGGCGGGCGGCACACGAGGCTATCGCCGAGGCCGATCTCATCCTCCACCTCGTCGATGGGCTTTCCGACCCAACCCAGCGCGAGGCGCTTGCTGCGCTCGCTGGCCTCACGGCTTCGCCGAAGGCTGAGGTACTCACCGTGGTCACCAAGGCCGATCAGCTCTCGGCGACCCAGCGCGAGCGGTGGCAGTCCGAGGGACCCAATACCCAACTCATTTCTGCGGCGACGGGGGAGGGGATCAGCCTGCTCCTCAATGCGATCGCGGCTCGGCTGCCCGTTTCGCCCTTCCTCTATCCTGAGGACGACGTCTCCACCCAGCAGACGCGGTTCTTCGCGTCGGAGTTCGTCCGCGAGGCGGTGTTCGAACAGCTTGAGGACGAGGTGCCGTACGGCGTCGCCGTTGAGATCGAGGAATTCCGTGAGGAGCGCACTCCCGTCTACATCCGCGCCGTGATGCACGTGGAGCGCGACAGTCAGAAGCGCATCCTGATCGGGAGTGGGGGGAGTCGCATCCGGGCGATCGGGCAGGCGGCGCGCCCACGGATCGAGGCGCTGATCGACCGTCCCGTCTATCTTGACCTCTGGGTGAAGGTGCTCACAAACTGGCGACGGAACCCGGTGGCCCTCCGCAGGCTCGGCTATCAACTCCCCGAGGAGGCTGATCGATGACGATACCGGAAACGATTCGACAGATTCTTGTCTGCCCGCGGTGCCATGGGGTACTGACCGATGAGACTAGTCCCGCCGGCGTCGTCGGATTGGCGTGTGCCGCGTGTCGTGTCGTGTATCCGGTGCGGGGTGGCATTCCCGTGCTGCTCGTCGATCAGGCCCAGCCTCGGTGATCCACGGATGACATCGGTGCTCACCGCCGTCTGCCCGGAGTGCCAGGCGATCTATCGGATCGACCCGAGTCGTGTGCCGGCGAGCGGCCTCCGCGCCCGATGCACGACCTGTGGTGCGGTGATGGCCATCGGACTCCCCGCTGGGCCGATGGAGTGGACGGCCAGGCCAGTGGACCCGGCGGTACTTGCCGCCTCCGATGCGGCCGCCGCGTGGGATTGGTTCGCCGATGAGCGGTCCGGAGGGGCGATGCCGGCCCCGGCAGATGATCCGTGGGATGGTGTCTGGGGGGAGACGACGTCAGCGTCGGCAACACCATCGGCATCGCGCCTTGACGTGCCGGACGCGCACGGTGCTCCCCGTGGTCCCGGCTCGGGCCGCCCCCTCCCGCCCGCAATCGCACGTCGTCCTCGAGACTGATCGCCCCGGCCAGGTGCACCGTCGGTGCCGTCGGGGGGCGTGATCCGGTATCTTTCGCGGATGGCCGACCACGAATCGCAGCAGTCTCTCCGTCACGACCGAGCCCGTCTGGACGAGCTCCGGAGGTTCCTTTGACCTCGACCGCAAGCGGGAGCGACTGACCGCCCTCGAGGGGGATATGGCGGACCCTGGCTTCTGGAACGCACAGGAGCGGGCGCGCGAGGTGGTCCAAGAGGTCAAGGTGCTGAAGAACTGGATCGAGCCGTTCGATCGTCTCGATGGCCGGGTGGCCGGCGGGCTCGAGCTCGCCGAGCTCCTTGCGCTCGACCCCGACCCGGAGATGACGGCGGAGCTCGCGCGTGAGGCGGAGTCGATCCGCGAGGCGACCGATGCCTATCGGCTCCGCTCTTTGCTGCAGGGCCGTGACGATTTCCGGGACGCGCAGGTCGAGATCAGCGCGGGCGCCGGTGGCACCGAAGCCCAAGACTGGGCGCAGATGCTCATGCGGATGTACACGCGCTGGGCCGAGCGGAAAGGGTTCGGCGTGGAGATCCTCGACCTGTCGGATGGGGAAGAGGCGGGGATCAAGGGTGCCGTCCTTGAGGTGAAAGGGGAGTACGCCTTCGGCTTCCTTCGTCCCGAGACGGGCGTCCATCGACTCGTTCGCATCTCGCCGTTCGACTCGCAGGCGCGTCGGCACACGAGCTTCGCCTCGGTGTTCGTGTATCCGGTGGTAAACGAGGAGATCAACATCGAGATCCGGGACGAGGACCTGCGCATCGACGTCTATCGCGCCTCGGGTGCGGGTGGGCAGCACGTCAACAAGACGAGCTCCGCCGTCCGCATCACCCACCTCCCCAGCGGCGTGGTGGTAGCCTCGCAGCAGGAGCGGTCGCAGTTCAAGAACAAGGCGACGGCGATGAAGATGTTGAAGAACCGCCTGTACAACCTTGAGGCGGAAAAGCAGGCGGCGGCGAAGGCGGCGCTCGATGCGACCAAGGCCGATGTGTCCTTCGGGAGCCAGATCCGCAGCTACGTCTTCCAGCCGTACACGATGGTCAACGACCACCGCACCGAGTTGAAGATCACCGACGTCCAGAAGGTGATGGACGGCGCGATCGATCCGTTCATCGAGGCGTATCTCAAGCAGACCGGCGCGCCGACGGAGGTCGCGTGACGTCGGCCGGGACGCCGTACCCCGCCGCCAGGGAGGCTGCATGATGGATGACCTGAACTTCCTGCTGCGAGCGCGGCACGAGAAGCTCGCGGCGCTCGTCGCCGCGGGCGAGACGCCGTTCGCCTACCGATACGATCGCTCCCACGGCTGCGGCACCGCGGCGGGGCTCCTCGGCGACGCGGCGGAGGGGCCGGCCGTTCAGCTCGCGGGCCGGATCGTCGCCTGGCGTGGGCACGGGAAGACGGTCTTCGCGCACCTCGCGGACGACGAGGGGCGGATCCAGCTCTACTTCCGCCAGGACCAGCTGGGGGACCGCTTCGCGATCCTCGCATCGTTCGACCTCGGCGACATCATCGGCGTCTCGGGTCCGCTCTTCCGCACACGGACGGGTGAGGTCACGGTCAAGGTCGAATCGGTGACGATGCTCGCCAAGTCGCTGCGGCCACTCCCGTTCGGCAAGGAGGAGGTAGTCGAGGGCCGTCCCGTGCGTCACTCCGGTTTCGCCGACGGCGAGCAGCGGTCGCGGCAGCGCTATGCGGACCTCGCGGTGCATCCCGAGGTGCGACGGCATTTCGCGGCGCGGTCGCGGATGACGACGGCGATCCGCCGGTCGCTCGACGAGCTCGGGTACCTGGAAGTGGAGACCCCCGTCCTGCAGCCGCTCTACGGCGGCGCGGCGGCGCGGCCGTTCACGACGCATCACAACGCGCTCGATATGCCGCTCTTTCTGCGCATCGCGGACGAGCTCTACCTGAAGCGCCTCGTGGTGGGCGGTTTCGACCGCGTGTACGAAATCGGGCACGATTTCCGGAACGAGGGCATCGACCGGACGCACAATCCGGAATTCACGATGCTGGAGTTCTACGAGGCCTACGCCGATTACACGGTGATGATGGGTCGGGTCGAGCAGCTGCTCGTCACCGCCGCCGAGGCGGTGCGGGGAGTACTCGGGGACGGCGAGCGGGTGCGGCCGGATGGCGAGGCGGCGTCCGCCATCCCGGCCTTCGTGACGCCATTTCCGCGGATCGAGTGGTTGCCGTCGCTGTCGGCAGCGCTCGGGGTCGCGGACGTCACGGCCCTGTCGGATGCGGAGCTGCGGCGCGCGGCGGAGCGGGCGGGGGTGCACGACGTCGCCCGTCTCTCACGTCCGAAGCTGATGGACGAGCTCTTCCAGCACCACGTCGAGTCGCGGATCGACGCGCCAACCTTCGTCGTCGACTATCCGGTCGAGCTCTCGCCGCTCGCGAAGCCGCATCGGACGACGCCTGGCTTGACGGAACGCTTCGAGCTCTTCGCGAAGGGAAAGGAGATCGCCAACGCGTTCTCCGAACTCAACGACCCGATTGATCAGCGCGCCCGGTTCGAGGCGCAGGCGCGGCTCAAGGCGGCGGGGGACGATGAGGCCACCGGTGTCGACGAGGACTATCTCCGCGCGATGGAGTATGGGATGCCGCCGATGGGCGGCGTCGGGATCGGACTCGACCGGTTGTTCATGTACCTCACGGACACTCCGCACATCCGTGACGTCATCCTCTTTCCGCTGATGCGACCGGAATGACCGGGACGCGTCGTCTCGAGCTGGCCATCGCGTGGCGGTATCTACGGAGCCGCCGGCGGAGTCGGCTGCTGTCGTTCCTGAGTGCGATCGCGGTGGCGGGGGTGGTGGTCGGGGTGAGCGCGCTCCTCCTCATCATGGGGGTGATGAACGGGTTGCAGACGGATCTGCGGGAGAAGATCCTGACCGGCAGTCCCGACGTGCGGGTGCTCACCTACGGCGATGGCCTGCGGATGGACGACTGGCGTGCGGCGGCGGCGCGGGTGGACTCGCTGCCGGGTGTGGTAGCCGTCGCGCCCTTCGTCATCCATCAGGGGCTCGCGACGACGACCAGCACCTACACCGAGGCGGTGACGGTGGCGGGGATCGCCCCCGGCGACTCGGGCTCGTCGCAGGTGACCACGATCCGGGATCACGCCCGCACGGGGGACTTCTTGTTCCGTGGTGCGCAGGGGGCGGGCCGAGGGGCCGTGGTCGGTGCGCTGCTGGCGGAGCGGCTCGGGGCGTACCCGGGCACCACGATCTCGCTCGTGACCGCCTCCGGCGGCGCGCTGAACCCGGTGCTCGGCGGGCTGGTCCCGTCGTTCGCGACGTTCGAGGTGACGGGCGTCTTCGAGACCGGGATGTACGTCTATGACAACGGCTACGTGTTCGTCGACCTCCCCGCGGCGCAGGCGTTCGCGGGGCTCGATACCGCGGTGACGGGGCTCGAGGTGCGGACGACGGATCGCTGGGCGGCGCCGGCGGTCGCATCGACGATCGACAGTGTGCTCGGGTATCCCTACCGCACGGTCGATTGGCGCCAGCAGAACCAGGATCTCTTCAAGGCGCTGAGCCTCGAGAAGCTCGGGATGGGGATTGTGCTGACGCTGATCATCATGGTGGCGGCGTTCAACATCGTGAGCACGCTCACGATGGTGGTGCGGGACAAGGCGCGCGAGATCGGGATCCTCCGGGCGATGGGCCTCCGCGCCGACGCGATCCGTCGGATCTTCCTGTTGCAGGGCCTCTTCATCGGTGGCGTCGGCACGGCGGGGGGCGTCCTGCTCGGGGTCGGCCTCGGGTGGACGGTGGACACGTATCGGCTGATTCCCCTCGAGGCCAAGGTGTATTTCATCGACCATCTGCCGATTCGGCTCGCGGCCGGCGATGTGCTGCTCGTCGTGGCGGTGAGCGTGCTGGTGTCGGTGCTGGCGACGCTGCACCCCGCGCGCGCGGCGGCGCGGCTGATGCCGGTCGAGGCGATCCGCGGCGTATGACATCACCTCTCGCTCCATCGTCATCGCGCCCCGACGAGCCCGTGCTCGAGGCGCAGGGGGTCGTCCGCGAGTATCGCGGCGGTGATGGCGCGGTCCTCCGGGTGCTGGCGGGGGTCGACCTCTCGGTCCGCGCGGGGGAGATGGTGGCGATCGTCGGGGCGAGCGGGGCGGGGAAGAGCACGCTGTTGCAGGTCCTCGGCGCGTTGGATTCGGCGACGGCGGGGACGGTGCGGATCGGTGGGCGCGAAGTGCCCGCGTCGGATGACATCGCGATGGCCGCGCTCCGGAATCGCGCCGTCGGTTTCGTCTTCCAGTTCCATCATCTGCTGGCGGAGTTCAGCGCGGTGGAGAACGTGGCGATGCCGTTGTTGATCTCCGGGCGCGCGCCCGCGGCGGCTCAGGCTCGCGCGACGGCGCTCTTGGCGCAGGTGGGGCTCGCCGCCCGCACCGCGCACCGGCCGGGCGAGCTCTCGGGCGGCGAACAGCAGCGGGTCGCCGTGGCTCGTGCGCTCGCAGCCGACCCGGCGGTCCTGCTCGCGGACGAGCCTTCGGGGAATCTGGACCATCAGACCGCGGAGCAGTTGCACGAGATGCTCGCCGCGCTGGTGGCGGGGTCCGGGCTCGCGCTGGTGGTGGTGACCCATAACGCTTCGCTGGCGGCGCGTGCGCACCGCGTGCTGGTGCTCGAGGACGGTGTGCTCCGACCGATGCCGGAGACGGCCTGATGCTCTGCGATCAGTGCCGGGAGCGGGACGCGGTGGTGCATCTGACGCAGATCGTCGGGCAGTCCGTGGCGCAGGTGCATCTTTGCGAGCGGTGCGCCGCGGAGCGCGGCATCGAGACGACTGTCGCCGAACCGAAGCATCCGCTCGGGGATTTCCTGCAGGCGGTGCAGCAGCAGGCGAGCCAACTCCCTGGGGACCTGCCTCGCTGCGCGTATTGCGGCACGTCGCTGCAGGAGTTCCGCGCGAGCGGCCGACTGGGGTGCGCGCACTGCTATGCCGCGTTCGACCAGAGCCTTCGGGAACTGTTGCGCCGCGTGCACGGGGCGACGCGGCACGCGGGGTGGCGGCCGCCGCCGGTCGAATCGGTGAACGACGGCGAACTGCCGACCGCAGATCCGGCGTCGCGGGTCGAGGCCCTGCGGGAGGAGTTGGCGCGCGCGGTCGCGGCGGAGGCGTTCGAGTCGGCGGCGGCCTTGCGGGACCAGATCCGGGCGCTCGAATGACGCTCGACCTCTCCCTCCTGCCTGACGGGGGCCTGCAATGGCTGGCCCCGACCGGGGAGCACGCGTCGATCGTGCTCTCCTCCCGGATCCGCCTCGCCCGGAACCTCGCGGGCTTCGCCTTTCCGCCGCGTGCCCGTGAGGGGGAGCGGCTCCGGGTGTTGCAGGCGGTCCGGCAGGCGGTCCCGCAGCTCGAGGGGCTTTGCGACGGCGTGGTTGTGCGGGTCGACGAGTGCACCGCGGCGGAGCGCCTGCTGCTGCATGAGCGCCATCTGGTGAGCCGCGAGCTCGCCGGCCTGGATGCCGCGCAGGGGGCGCCGACGGCGGGGGCGGTGGTGGTGACCGGGGATGTCGGGCTGATGGTGAACGAGGAGGACCATCTGCGGCTCCAGGTCTTCCGGTCGGGGTTCGACCTCGAGGGGGCACTCCGACACGCCGAAGGGCTCGACCGCGGGCTCGGTGGGATCGTCCCGTATGCGGCGCATCCGGAATTCGGATTCCTCACCTCCTGTCCCACGAACACTGGGACTGGGCTGCGGGCGTCGGTCCTCATTCACCTGCCGGCCTTGGTCATGACCCAGGAGATTGGCAAGGTGCTGCAGGGGCTGCAGCACATGGGGCTGACGCACCGCGGCCTGTACGGGGAGGGGAGCGAGGTCCTAGGGAACCTCTTCCAGATCTCGAACCAGACCACGCTGGGACGCTCCGAGGGGGAGCTGGTCGATCAGCTGGCCCGGGTGGTCCGCCGGGTGATCGAGCGGGAGGAGGAGGCGCGGCGGGTCCTTCGTCGGGAGGCCGGGTATATTATCGAGGACAAGCTGTGGCGGGCCTACGGCACGTTACGGCACGCGCGGTCCCTCTCGGGGGAGGAGGCGATGCAGCTCCTGAGCGGGGTCCGGCTGGCGGCGAGTCTCCAGCTCGTCACGGGCCTGAGCGTGTACACGCTGAACAAGCTCCTGATCTTCAGCCAGACCGCTCACCTGATGCATGGGGCGGGCCGGCCGCTGACGGAGGGCGAGGCGAGCGTGGCGCGCGCGCGGTATGTGCGCTTGGTCCTGGCGGCCGAGGCACGGATCACGGACTGAGTCCGCCGCGGGCGGACGATCGAGGCGACGATGAACGGGTACAACTTCACGGAGCGGGTGCGGAAGGTTCTGGCGATGGCGCGCGAGGAGGCGGCGCGCCTGCATCACGAGTACGTCGGGACGGAGCACATCCTACTCGGGCTCATCCGCGAGGGTGAGGGCGTGGCGGCGGCGGTGCTCAACAACCTGAGCGTCGACCTTGAGGACGTGCAGCAGAAGATCGAGGAGACCGTCAAGAAGGGGAAGGCGGCGCAGGCGCTCGGGCCGGATCTCCCGTACACGTCGCGGGCGAAGAAGGTGCTCGAGCTCGCGATGGGCGAAGCGCGCGAGCTGAACCACTCCTACGTCGGGACGGAGCATCTCCTCTTGGGTCTGCTGCGTGAGGAGAAGGGGATCGCGGCGCAGGTGCTGACCGATGCCGGCGTGAACCTCGAGGCGGCGCGGGCGGAGACGCTGCGGCTGCTCGGGACAGAGATGCCGAGCGGCGGCGCGGAACCCTCGTCGAAGCCGAGTCCGGCGCCCGGCGGGAAGGGGGAGAAGAAGTCGAAGACGCCGGCGCTCGACCATTTCTGCCGTGACCTCACGGTGTTGGCGACGGCGGGCGACCTCGATCCGACGATTGGCCGCGCGAAGGAGATCGAGCGGGTGATGGAGGTGCTCTCGCGCCGGAAGAAGAACAATCCGGTGCTCATCGGGGAGCCCGGGGTGGGGAAGACGGCGATCGTCGAAGGGCTCGCGCAGCTCATCGCGACGAACCAGTGCCCGGATTCGCTGCGCGACCATCGCGTCCTCTCGCTCGACATGGCGGCGGTGATCGCAGGGACGAAGTACCGCGGGCAGTTCGAGGAGCGCTTGAAGGCGGTGATGAACGAGATCGCCCAGAACAAGCAGATCATCCTGTTCATCGACGAGCTGCACACGCTCGTCGGGGCGGGGGCGGCGGAGGGGGCGATCGACGCGAGCAACATGCTAAAGCCGGCGCTCGCCCGCGGCGAGCTGCAGTGCGTCGGTGCGTCGACGTTGAACGAATACCGAAAGCACATCGAAAAGGACGGCGCGTTGGAGCGTCGCTTCCAGACGGTCGTGGTCGATCCGCCGTCGATCGAGGAGACGGTGGAGATCCTCAAGGGCCTCCGGCCCAAGTATGAGGAGCATCACCGCGTGACGATCCCCGATGAGACACTCGGGATCGCGGCGCGGCTCTCGGAGCGCTACATCACCGACCGCTTCCTGCCGGACAAGGCGATCGACGTGATCGACGAGGCAGGGGCGCGCGCGCGGCTCGCGGCGCAGGTCCCGCCGGTCGAGGTGCACGACCTGAAGGCGAAGCTCGAGGCGGTGAACGCGGAGAAGGATGCCGCGGTGCGGGACCAGAATTTCGAGCTCGCGGCGTCGCTCCGGGATTCCGAGCGCGACCTGCAGGGGCAGATCCGGACGCGGCAGGAGGAGTGGGAGTCGCGTCGCCAGTCGCTCCGGCCGGTGCTCGGCGAGGCGGAGATCTCGTTCATCGTGAGCCGGTGGACCGGGGTCCCGGTGACGCGGCTGCAGGAGGCCGAGACGGCGCGGCTCCTCCGGATGGAGGAGGAGCTGCACAAGCAGGTCGTGGCACAGGACGACGCGATCAAGGCGATCGCGCGCGCGATCCGCCGCAGCCGGGCGGGGCTCAAGGACCCGCGGCGGCCGATAGGTTCGTTCATCTTCTGCGGGCCGACCGGGGTCGGAAAGACCGAGCTCGCCCGCGCCCTCGCGACCTTCCTCTTCGCCGATCCGACGGCGCTGATCCGCGTGGATATGAGCGAGTACATGGAGAAGCACTCGGTCTCGCGGCTGATCGGCGCGCCGCCGGGCTACGTCGGCTACGAGGAGTCGGGGACGCTCACCAAGGCGATCCGCCGCAAGCCGTACAGCGTGATCCTGCTCGATGAGATCGAGAAGGCGCATCCCGACGTCTTCAACCTCCTGTTGCAGGTTCTCGACGAGGGGCACCTGACGGACAACTACGGCCGCGTCATCGATTTCAAGAACACCGTGGTGATCATGACGTCGAACGTCGGCGCGAAGGACATCACCCGGAACCGGAGTCTCGGCTTCGGTGCCGGCGAGGCGTCGCTCGACTTCGATCGGATGCGGGACAAGGTGCGGGAGGAGCTGCAGCACGCCTTCAATCCCGAGTTCCTCAACCGGCTCGACGAGGTCATCGTCTTCCACCCGCTGTCGCGTGACCACATCGCGCAGATCGTGAGCGTGCTGCTCGCTGAAGTGCAGAAGCGCCTCCGGGAGGAGGAGCTGTCGCTCCGGCTCACGGAGGCGGCGACGGACTTCCTCGTGCAGCACGGGTACGACCAGACCTACGGCGCGCGACCCCTCAAGCGGGCGATCCAGCGGTACATCGAGGATCCCCTCTCCGAGCGTATCCTGCTCGCCGAGTATCGGCGGGGCGACGAGATCGAGGTCGACGTGTCGGGGGACGGCACGGCGCTCGTGTTCCGGGTCCCGACCGGGGCGGCCGGCTCCTGACCGCGACCCGGGTCCCCCGGGGACCGATGGCGGGTTGGGTCGTGTATATTCCGAGGATGCGCTGGAATCCCCTCGTCCTGGTCGGACTTCTCCTCACGGCTGCCCCCGCCTTCGCGCAGGGGGCGGGCGGGGGGGTCGGCCGGTGCCTGACCCCTGATTCAATCGCCGTCCGCGGGGAGCGGCGGGTCGCCGCCCAGACCATCCTGTCCGCCGCGGGCATCGCCACCGGGGAGACGCTGAACTTCCCGGCGGTCCAACGGGTGATCCGTGACGTGTACGCGACCGGCGACTTCGACGCCGTCACCGTGACCTGCGACCTCGACGGTCCGCGGAGCATCCTCGTCGTGGGAGTTTCGGAGCGTCCCCTGCTCGCCGAGGTCAAGGTCGAGGGGCCGCGCCGGCTCTCCCAGCGACAGGTCGAGGACCGTGTCGAGCTGCTGGTGGGACGACCGGTTGACCCGGTACAGATCGCGACGGCGATGCGCCGGATCGATTCGCTCTACCAGGCCAACGGGTACTATCTCGCCCGGGTCCGTCCCGAGACGACCCAAGTCGGTGAGCGGGTCGGCCTCACCTTCCGTGTCGACGAGGGGCGGCGGCTCGCGATCTCCGGGTTCGACATCGCGGGGAACGCCGCGGTGACCGACGGCGAGATCGTCCGGGCAATGAAGACGCGCCCCGAGGGGTTCTGGTTCTTCCAGCGGGGGGAGTTCAACGAGGACAAGTTCGCGACGGACATCGGGGAGAAGCTGCCGAAGCTCTTCGCCGACCGTGGCTACGCCGACTTTCAGCTCGAGCAGGATACGCTGCAGATCGACCGGGCGCGCGGCAAGGCGGTCATCGGGCTGCAGTTGCGCGAGGGGCCGCAGTATCGGGTGAAGGCATTCGAGGTGGTCGGGAACCGCCGCTTCACCACGGAGCAGATCGCGGCGCTCTATCCCTTCACGACCCGTGCCCCGTCCCTGACGGAGCGCGTCCAAGGCGCGATCCGTCGGCGGGCGCCGGCGACCGACATCTTCGACCGGACGCGTTGGGAGGAAGCCACGCAACAGGTGAGCACCCTCTACAACAACGAGGGGTACATCTACGCGCAGGTCCGGCCGGTGGTCGAGCGTGATCCGACCGATTCGGCGGGGGTCGTCCGCCTGCGCTGGGACGTCGTGGAGGGGGCACCGGCGGTGATCAATCGCGTCGAGATCCTCGGCAACGACTTCACCATCGAGAACTGCATCCGTGACCAGCTGGTGATCATCCCGGGTGACGTCTTCAACCAAGACCGGATGATCCGGAGCTGGCGCAGCATCTCGAACCTCGGGTTCTTCGAGACGCCGCTGCCGTTCCCAGACGTCCGTCCGGCGAACGATCAGGGCGACGTCGACATCGTCTTCCGCGTGAAGGAGAAGCGGACCGGGAACGTCAACTTCGGCGCGTCGGTCGGCCAAGGGACGGGGCTCGGCGGTTTCATCGGACTCGAGCAGCCGAATCTCTTCGGGAAGTGCAAGCGGGGCAGCCTGCAGTGGCAGTTCGGGCAGTTCATTAACGACTTCAATTCATCGTACGTCGATCCCGGGATTCGCGGTACACTGATCTCGGGGCAGATCAACGCGTATCGCTCGCAGGCGCGCTTCCGGATCGCGGACCTCGGCCGGACCACCCGGACTGGCGGTGCGCTCCGGGTCGGCTTCCCATTCCCGCGGAGCCGGTTCACGCGCGTCTTCGTCTCGTACGGGCTGGAGGGGGTGCGGTACGGCACGGACGGCCTCCTCGGCACGATCTCGGTGAACCAGTGCCGTGGGTGTCTCCGCAGCACGGTCGGGTTCGACGTGAGCCGGGACACGCGCCTGGATATGCCGTTCGCCACGGAGGGGCAACTCCAGTCGGTGAGCGTGGCGCTGAACGGTGGGCCGCTCGGCGGCACCGCGACGTTCCAGCGGTACACGACGGAATGGCGCAACTACACGGTGCTGGCGCGGATCGGCGGCAAGAAGCCGGGGACGCAGCCGCTCCGCTTGACCTTCGGGCTCAGCAGCCGCGGTGGTGCGGTGTTCGGTGACCCTGGGGACTTCTTCTGGTCGCAGCAGTTCTCGCTCGGCGGTGTGCAGTTCGGCGAGATGCTGCGCGGGTATCCGGAGTTCTCGATCACCCCGACCGGGTTCTCGACCGGGACGGGCACGTTCAACGCGCAGCGCAACTCCTTCGGCTCCGCTTTCTTCGCCTCGACGGCGGAGGTGGGGCTCCGCTTCAACCAGTCGGTGTACATCAACTGGTTCTACGATGCCGGCAACCTCTGGGCGCGGCCGCGGGATTTCGATCCGACGCGGCTCTTCCGGGGCACCGGCGTCGGGCTGTCCACCGTCACGCCGCTCGGTCCGCTCGGGATCGATTACGCGTACGGCTTCGATCGCCGCGATGCGCTCGGCCGGCCGGATCCGCGCTGGCAGCTGCATTTCCGGCTCGGCCAGGTCTTCTAACCACCCCTTCGGAGTACACCCATGATCCGCCCGTCCCGCGGTCTCTTCGCCGCCCTTCTCCCCCTGACCCTTCTCGTCGCGCCCGTCGCGGCGCAGACGAAGGTCGCGTATGTCGACACCCGCAAGATCCTCCAGGAGATGCCTGGCCGGAACCAGGTCGAGGCGCGCTATCGTACGGAGGTTGAGGGGCTTCAGGTGCGCGAGAAGACGATGGTCGACTCGCTGAACGCGATGGTCGCCGCCTTCGAGCGCGACTCGGCGACGCTCACGGCCGCGCAGCGCACCGAGCGGTTCACGAAGCTGCAGGAGTTCGATGGGCGGTATCGCGACACGCTGCAGGTGCTGCAGAACGAGGCGCAGCAGAAGCAGGGCGAGATGATGCAGCCGCTCTTCGATCAGATCAAGATCGCGCTCGAGGACGTGCGTCGCGCCGAGGGTGTGGCGATGATCTTCGACATGGGGGCGCAGGCCAACCCCGTGGTGGCGATGGACAAGAACCTCGATCTCTCCGACAAGGTCATCGCGAAGCTGCGGACGATGCCGGCGGCGGTGCCCGCGGCGGCGCCCGCACCAGCCGCGCGTCCGGCCACTCCGGCGGCCACGCCGGCCCCGGCCCGTCCGGCGGGTCCCGTGACGCAGCCGGCGGGCGTCCGGCGTCCCTGAGTCGCATCGCGCCGGTGGGAGCGGGGGCGTGACGCGCGTGTCGTCCGCATCGCTCGAGCTCGCGGCGATCGCGGGGCTCGTCGGCGGGACGCTCCGGGGCGACGGGGCGCGGCGCATCGGCGGCGTGGCCCCTCTCGACCGGGCGACGGCCGATGACCTCGCCTTCGTCGCGTCCTCGCGCTATCTCGCGGCGATGGAAGGGTCGGGTGCCGGCGCGTTGCTGATCGCGCCGGATCTCGCCGATGCCCCGGGCGGGCCGGCGGACCGCGTCGTCGTCGCCCGACCGCATGAGGCGATCCTGCGGGTGCTGGGGGCGCTCACGCCTCCGCCGTCGCCCCCGTTCCGCGGGACGCACCCCTCCGCCAGTGTGGCGCCGGACGCCGTGGTGGCCCCGGATGCATGCGTCGAGGCGTTTGCCGTGGTGGGCGCCGGCGCGCAGGTCGGCGCTGGGGCCTGGGTGGGCCCCGGGTGTCACGTCGGTGCGCGGAGTATCGTCGGCGCGGGGACGCATCTGGTCAGCCAGGTCACGCTGTACGCGGATTGCGCGGTGGGGGCCCGAGGGCTGATCCACGCGGGGACGCGTATCGGCAGCGATGGCTTCGGGTTCGTCTCCGACGCGACCGGGCATCACAAGATCCCGCACGTCGGGCGGGTCGTCATCGGTGACGATGTCGAGTGCGGCGCGAACTGCACCATCGATCGCGGCAGCATCGACGACACCGTCATCGGCGATGGGACGAAGCTCGACAACCTCGTGCATATCGGGCACAACGTGCGGGTCGGGCGGCGGTGTCTGATGGCGGCGGGGGTGGTGATCGCCGGCAGCGCACGGCTCGAAGACGATGTGCGCGTGGCGGGCCAGGCGGCGATCGGCGGCCATCTCACCATCGGGCGTGGCGCGACGATCACCGCCAAGGCCGGCGTGCTCAAGGATGTCCCTGCCGGGGCGACGTGGAGCGGCTTCCCGGCGCGTCCGCATCGTGAAGAACTCCGTCGTCAGGGGGCGGCCGCGAAGCTGCCCGCGGTGCTCCGGCGTCTCGATGGCGGTGGCGCGCCCGACGGGAGTGCCGGGTGACCGGTCGGCGCACGATCGCCGCGCCCGCGACGCTCGAGGGGATCGGGCTGCATCTGGGCCAGCCCTGTCGGCTGACGTTCGTGCCGGCGGCCGCGGGCTCGGGGATCCGATTCCGCCGGTCCGACCTGTCCGGCGCCCCGGAGACGCCAGCGCACGTCAGCGTCGCCGTGGCGGCGGAGCGGCGGACGCAGCTGGGCGAAGGGGCCGCCGCGTTGCACACGGTGGAGCACGTCCTCGCGGCGGTGGCCGGACTGGCGATCGACGACCTCGTGATCGAGCTGGATGGCCCGGAGCCGCCGATTCTCGATGGGTCGGCCGAGCCGTTCCGGGCCGCGCTCGCCGAGGCGGGGTTCATCACGCAGGCCGGCGTTCCCGCGATGCTCCGGCTACGGGAACCGGTCCGCGTGGTGGACGGCGAGTCGGTCTATGTGGCCACGCCCGCCGACGCGCTGGACGTGGAGGTCGCGATCGACTTCCCGCATCCGCGGATCGGAGCGCAGAGCGGCCGGTGGACGGTCACGCCGGAGTCCTTCACTCAGGCGCTCGCGCCGGCCCGGACGTTCGGGTTGCTCTCGTGGGTCGACGAGCTGCGCGGGAAGGGGCTCATCCAGGGCGCGTCGGCGGAGAACACCATCGTCCTCGACAGTTCGGACGTCGTGGGGACGACGCTGCGTTGGCCCGACGAGTTCGTGCGGCACAAGGCGTTGGACGTGGTCGGCGACCTCGCGCTCGCGGGCGCTCGGGTGCAGGCCCGGATCACCGCTACCAAACCCAGTCATCGTGGCACCGTCACGCTCGTGCGCGCCATGGTCGCGCAGGCGGCGGTGCCCGCAGCCCCCACGGAGGCCCGCGTGCTCGGCATCGAAGAGATCATGCAGATCCTGCCCCATCGCTATCCGTTCCTGTTGGTGGATCGGATCATCGAGATGGAGGAGAAGACGCGTGTCGTCGGCATCAAGAACGTCACGATCAACGAGCCGTTCTTCCAGGGGCACTTCCCGGGGCATCCGATCATGCCCGGGGTCCTGATCGTCGAGGCGATGGCGCAGGTCGGCGGGGTGCTGTTGATGGGGACGGTCGACGATCCCGGGTCGAAGGTCGTGTACTTCATGTCGATGGATAACGTGAAGTTCCGTCGCCCGGTCAAGCCGGGCGATCAGCTGCGGATCGAGGTGGACATCGTCCAACTGCGATCCGCCGTCTGCCGCATCCGTGGCGTGGCCAAAGTGGACGATACGGTCGTGTGCGAGGCGGATATGGCCGCGACGGTGCGCGCGCGATGACGACGACGATCCATCCCACGGCAATCGTCGACGCGGCGGCGACGCTCGGCACGGACGTGACGGTCGGACCCTTTGCAATCATCGGCCCGGACTGTCAGGTGGGCGACGGCTGCGTCATCGAAGCGCGTGCGACGCTCGAGGCGCACGTGCGACTCGCCCCGCGTGTGCGGGTCGGCATCGGCAGCATCTTGGGCGGCCTGCCGCAGGACCTCAAGTTCAAGGGGGAGGTCACGACCGTCGAGATCGGTGAGGGCACGACGATCCGCGAGTACGTGACGATCAATCGCGGCACCGCCGAGTCGCATCGCACGACGGTCGGGAAGGGCAGCTTCCTGATGGCGTACGTGCATCTGGCACACGACTGTCACGTCGGGGATGGCGTCATCGTCTCGAACGGGACGCAGTTCGCCGGGCACGTGACGGTCGAGGACCGTGCAATCATCTCCGGGCTTTGTGCGGTGCACCAGTTCGTGCGAATCGGTCGGCACGCGTTCATCGGCGGTGCCTCGCGCGTCACGAAGGACATCCCGCCGTTCGTGAAGGCGGTCGGCAATCCGGTCGCGCTCTACGGGCTCAACTCGGTCGGCCTGCAGCGCAATGGGTTCGCTCCTGAGGTGGTGGCCGAGCTCAAGAAGGCGTACCGGCTGTTCTTCCGGTCGGAGCTGAACATCTCGCAGGCACGGGAGCAGGCGCGGGCGACGCTCGCGCCGATGGCGGAGGTGGACGCGTTCATCGGCTTCGTCGAGGCGAGTGGCCGGGGGGTCGTCGTATGAGCGCGCCCATCCGGCTCGGTGTCGTCGGGGCGGGCAGCCTCGGGTATCACCACGCGCGCATCGCCCGCGACCTCCCGGGGCTGGTGTTCCGTGGCATCTTCGAGGCGAACGCCGAGCGCGCGGGCACGGTGTCCCGCGACCTTGGCATCCGCGCCTACGCCACACTCGACGCGTTGCTCGACGACGTCGATGCGGTGTCGATCGTGACCCCGACCCCTGCGCATCACGCGGTCGCGATGCAGGCCCTGGCTCGAGGGAAGCATCTGCTGATCGAGAAGCCGATCACGGTCACGCTCGAGGAGGCGGATGAACTGCTCGCGTTGGCGGAGCGTCAGGGCGTCCTCGTGCAGATCGGTCATGTCGAGCGCTTCAATCGGGCGATCCGGGCGGCCCAGCCGTACGTGGATCGCCCGCTCTTCATCGACAGCGATCGGCTCGCACCGTTCAATCCGCGCGGTTCGGACGTCGCGGTCGTGCTCGATCTGATGATCCACGACATCGACCTGGTGCTGACCCTCATCGGCGGCGGGGTGCAGAGCGTCACGGCGGCGGGGGTCGGCGTGCTGACGCCGTCGATCGACATCGCGAATGCGCGCGTGACCTTCGAGTCGGGTGCGGTGGCGACGATCACCGCGAGTCGCGTCTCCAAGGAACGGATGCGCAAGCTTCGTATCTTCCAGCGGAACGGGTACCTCTCGCTCGACCTCGGGGCTGGCACCGGCGAGTTGTATCGACTGCGAGACGATGTCGATCTCGCGGCGCTCGTGAAGCAGGCCCAGCCGATCGAGGCATTCGTCGAGCGGATCCCGCTCGAGGCCCCGGAGGGGGAGCCGCTGCGGCTGGAGCTCGAGAGCTTCGCCGAGGCGCTCCGTGGGCGGGCGCCGGTCGTGGTGAGCGGGCGTGCGGGACGCGAGGCGCTCGCGGTCGCGCTCCGCATCGTCGCCGACATCGAGCGGACGCGCGCCCTCCTCGGCGCCACCGGTGCGTGAGGTCCTGATCGTCGCCGGCGAGGCGTCCGGCGACCTGCACGCCGGGCTCCTCGCGGAAGCGCTGCGGCGTCGGCGCCCCGACCTCCATCTCGTGGGGACCGGCGGCCCGCGGATGGCCGCCGCCGGCGTCGAGATGCTCGAGCGGCTCGAAGGGGTGGTGGGATTCGTGGAGGTGCTCCGTCACGTCCCGTCACATCTCCGGTTGCTGCGGACTCTTGTCGCCCGGATGCGGCTGGGGCGCGTGGGGCTCGTCGTCCTGATCGATTACCCCGGGTTCAACCTGCGCGTCGCCGCGGCGGCGCGCGCGGCTGGCGTGCCCGTGCTGTACTACATCACGCCGCAGGTCTGGGCCTGGAAGCGGGGCCGGCTCCGCACGATGGCCGAGGTGATCACGCAGGCCGCCTGCATCCTGCCCTTCGAACCGGCGATGCTCCGTGCGGCGGGGATCGACGCGTCGTTCGTCGGCCACCCGCTGCTGGACCGGGCGCAGGCGCTCCCCTCGCGGGCCGAGGCGCGGGCGCGGCTCGGCCTCGACCCGACGGGCGAGGTTCTCGCGCTCTTCCCTGGGAGTCGCGCGGTCGAGATCCGGCGGCATCTCGCGGATTTCGTCGCGGTGGCGCGTCGGCTGGAGGCGATGCGGCCGGGATTGCGGGTCGTGCTCAGTGCGGCGCCGACGATTGATCTGCAGGATGGGGAGGTGCCGTTCCCGATCATTCGCGCGGCCTCGTTCGACGTGCTCCGAGCGGCCGACGTGGCGCTCTGCAAGAGCGGGACGACGACGCTCGAGGCCGCGGTCGCCGATTGTCCCTGTGCGATCGTCTATCGGACGAGCGCGTTGTCCTACGCGATCGCGCGACGGCTGGTGCGCATCCCGCACATCGGGTTGCTGAACATCGTCGCGGGCCGCGCGGTCGCACCCGAGTTCGTGCAGGACGATTTCCGTCCGGCGCGCGTGGCGGCGGCCCTCGCGCCGCTCTTCGAACCGGAGGGTGCCGCCCGGCAGGCCATGCGCCGCGGACTAGCCGAGGTGCGGGCGCAGCTCGGCGCGCCGGGGGCGTCGGAGCGGGTGGCCGAGATGGCGGCCGGACTGGTGCCGTGAGCTGGCGGCGGACGCTGCGACTGCAGGGGCTCCTGTTCGTGGCGGCGCCGCTCCTCCGCTTGTTGGCGAGCACGTGGCGCATCGAGTGGCGTGGCCAGCCGTTGACGCGTTCGGCCGCGTCGCCCGCGCGGCTGTTCGCCTTCTGGCACGGTGGCCTGCTGCCCATCGCATGGGCGATCCGCGGACGAGGGATCGTCGCGATGGTGAGCGAGCACCGGGATGGTGAACTGATCGCGCGCGTGCTCGAGGGGTGGGGATTCGGCCTCGTGCGTGGGTCGAGCACGCGCGGGGGCGGCAAGGTCCTGCTCGGGATGATCCGCGCGCTCGCGGAGGGACGTGATGGCGCGATTACCCCCGACGGGCCGCGTGGGCCCGCCGAGGTGCCCCACATCGGGACGGTGCGCGCCGCGCAGCGCGCGGGTGTCGCCATCATCCCGGTACGCGTCGAGGCCTCGCGGGCATGGCGGGCGAGGAGCTGGGATCGGTTCCTGGTGCCGAAACCGTTCGCGCGCGTGGTGTTCACCGCCGATGCGCCGTGGACCCCGGGCGAGGGTGACGACGCGTCGCTGGTGGATGAATTGCGGCGGCGCATCGGCGGGGCGGGCATCGCGTGAGGCGCACGCTGGCGGAGCGGCTCGTGGCGTCATGGGCGACCGATGGGGTCGTGGCGCGCGTGCTGGCGCCGCTGGGGACCGCGTACGGCGCGATGATGATGGCGCGCAACGCCGCCTTTCGCCGCGGGCTTCGGCGCGTGACGCCGCCGTCGGTCCCGACCATCAGCATCGGGAATCTGACCGTCGGCGGGACGGGGAAGACCCCGGTGAGCGCCTGGGTGGCTGAGCGGCTCGCATCCCGCGGTCAGCGTCCCGGGATCGTGCTTCGTGGGTACGGCGCCGACGAACCGCTCGTCCACCGTGCGCTGGTCCCGTCAGCGGTCGTCATCGCAGATCCCGATCGCGTGCGGGGTGCCGCGCAGGCGGTCGCCGCCGGCGCGACGGCGATCGTGCTGGATGATGCCTTCCAGCATCGACGGGCTGGTCGGACGGTGGACCTCGTCCTCGTGGCCGCGGAGCAGGGAATGGCGCGGCGATGCCTGCCCGCGGGCCCGTTGCGGGAGCCATGGTCCGGTGTCGCGCGTGCCGACGCGCTCATCGTCACGAGGAAGACGGTGTCGTCGGAGGCAGCCCAGACGTTCGCCGACGCGCTCGTGGCTCGGTGGGGGCGCCCGGTCGCGGTGATGCATCTCGCCCCGGGTGGACTCCGGCGGGTGGATGGAACTCACCCCGCGCCGCCGGGGCCCGGTGCGCGCCTCCTCGCGGTCTCAGGGATCGGCGAGCCCGGGGCATTCCACGGGCAGCTGGAGGCGGCGGGGTTCACCGTCACCCCGATGCCGTTCCCCGACCACCACGCCTTCACCGCCGTCGACGTGTCGCGGCTCCTCGTCCGTGCCGTCGCGGTCGATGCGGTCGTCTGTACGCTGAAGGACGCCGTGAAACTGGCCCCGGTCTGGCCTGCTGGGGCCCCGCCCCTGTGGTATCTTTCGCAAGTGGTTCGGCTGGACGCCGGCCAGGCTCTCCTGGACGGCCTGTTGGACCGTTTGGACTCGCTTCGCCACTCCTGACCTCACGAGCCGCCGGACCGGCGGCCCCGACCGCCTCCCCCCAATGGCTGACTTCAGGCTCCCCACCGATTCCATCGTCCGTCCGGACAAAGACGGGTTCTTGGCCCGTTCGGGCGACGTCGACCGCCACCAGTCGAACGAGGAGAACCCGTTCGAGGCGATGATGTCGCGCTTCGACCGGGCGGCCCAATTGCTCGACCTCGAACCCGGGCTGTACAAGGTCCTCCGGAGCGCCGAGAAGGAGATCACCGTCTCCATCCCCGTGATGATGGATTCCGGGGAGGTCGAGGTCTTCACCGGCATCCGCGTCCTGCACAACACGTCCCGCGGGCCGGCGAAGGGGGGGATCCGCTTCGACATGAACGTCTCCCTCGACGAGGTGAAGGCGCTCGCGGCATGGATGACCTGGAAGTGCGCCGTCGTGAACATCCCGTTCGGCGGGGCCAAGGGCGGCGTCATCTGCGATCCGCTTAAGATGTCCGTCGGTGAGCTCGAGCGGGTCACGCGCCGCTACACGGCGGGGATCATGTCGACGCTGGGCCCTGATTCGGACGTGCCGGCGCCTGATGTGAACACGAACGAGCGCGTGATGGCGTGGTTGATGGACACCTACTCGATGCACAAGGGCTACACGGTGAACGCCGTGACGACGGGCAAGCCGGTCGAGATGGGCGGATCGCTCGGACGGCGTGAGGCGACGGGCCGCGGCGTGATGCTCACCGCGGTGCAGGCCCTCGAGTACCTCAAGATGCCGGTGCGTGGCGCCACGGTGGCGGTCCAGGGATTCGGCAATGTCGGCTCCATCGGTGCCCAGCTGCTCGCGGAGGCGGGGTGCACGGTGGTCGCGATCAGCGACCGGACGGGCGGCTGGCACCATGCGAACGGCATCGACGTCGCGGACGCGATCGCGTACGTCCGGGCGAACAAGACGCTCGAGGGGTACGGCAAGGGAGAGCCGATCTCGAATGAGGCGCTCCTCGAGCTCCCGGTCGATGTCCTCGTCCCAGCGGCGCTGGAGAACGTGATCACCACGCGGAACGCGCGGGACATCCAGGCGAAGGTCATCTGCGAAGGGGCGAACGGCCCGACGACGGCGGCCGCCGATGCGATCCTCGACGAGAAGGGGATCTTCGTGGTCCCCGACATCCTCGCGAACGCCGGCGGGGTGACGGTGAGCTACTTCGAGTGGGTGCAGAACCGCGGGGGCTATTACTGGACCGAGCAGACCGTGAACGATCGGCTGCGCGAGATCATGGTGAACAGCTTCCGAGATGTCCTGAAGCTCTCCCAGCAGCACAAGGTCAACATGCGGACCGCCGCGTATATGGTGGCGATCAGTCGGGTGTCGACCGTGCATCGGCTGCGCGGGATCTACGCCTGAGGTCGGCGTGTCCGACGGCGGGGCGGTGACGGATGCGGGTCGCCGTGCGTGCCGTCGGGCGACCGAAGGCGGAGGGGATTGCCGTGGCCATCGCCGAGTATGAGCGGCGCGCGGCACGGTATTGGCCGCTTGAGGTGGTCGAGGTCCGCGAGGCCGGGACGCGCGGCGGGGATGCCGATGGCATGCGTCGTCTCGAGGGCGAGCGCCTGCTGGACGGGATCGGGGGCGGCGTGGTCGTCGCCTGCGACCCGAACGGGGAGTCCGTCGATTCGACGCGCTTCGCGGCCTGGCTGCACACCGAGCGCGAGCGGGCCCGCGACGTGACCTTCGTCATCGGTGGTGCGCACGGGCTCGATGGTGCGGTGCTTGACCGTGCGACCCGCCGTCTGTCGCTCGCGCCGTGGACCCTCCCGCACGAGCTCGCACGGCTCGTTCTCGCTGAGCAATTGTACCGCGCGGGCACCATCGTGCGCGGCGAACCGTATCACAAGTGACGCGCCTGCCGATGCTTTCCACCGCTGCCGACCTGATTCCCTCGACGTCCGCTCGTTCCAGCGTGGGGGCGCGGTGAGCGCGCCGCGCGTCCTGACCGAGTCGTTCGGCGGTGGCCCGCTCGTTCGGGCCATCCTTCAGGGTGTCACGCCGCCGGAATGGGTCGTGCCGCGGCCGCGCGGTGTCGAGGGCTGGCGAGCGCAGGTCGCGTCGGTGCGTGACCAGGCGCCCGTGGGATGGCGCGAGACGCTCGCGCCGGCCTTCGCCGCGAGCGGTGAGGCGGCCGCACGGCTCGACCGGGTCGCGGCGGCCGGCGGGGTGGTGGTGACGACGGGCCAGCAGCCCGGGCTCTTCGGTGGTCCGCTCTACACGTTGCTCAAGGCGCTCTCGGCGCTCGCCCTCGCCGATCGGCTCGAGCGTGAGACCGGGATTTCGGCCGCTCCGGTGTTCTGGGCGGCGACGGATGATGCGGACTTCGCCGAGGCGGCGTGGACCGGTGTGGCGGAGGCGGAGGGGTTCCAGCGGCTCGCCATCGCCCGTCAGGGCGCCGACGGCGTCGTGATGGCGGAGATGCCGCTTGGCGAGGTGGACGCGGTGTACGCGCGTCTGGTGCTCGCCGCCGGGTCGGCGCCGAACGCCGCCTTGCTCGACGCCGTCCGCGCCGCCTACGCGCCGGGGGCGACGATCGGTGGCGCCTACGTCGCATTGATGCGTTCGCTGCTGGAACCGCTGGGCATCGCCGTCCTCGACGCCTGGCACCCGGCGGTGCGGGCCGCCGCGCGGCCCACGCTCCTGGCCGCGCTGCGCGGGGCGAACCGCGTGGATGAGGCGCTCTCGCTCCGCACGGTGGCGATCGAACGGGCGGGGTTCCGCGCGCAGGTGGCTCGGGTCGCGCGGCTGTCGCTGGTGTTCGAGTCGCACGCCGGGGCGAAGTTGCGCGTCCCGCTCGCGCGGGCGGCCGCGCTCGCCGTCGATGACGCCGCCACGCTCTCGCCGAACGTCCTGCTCCGCCCGATCGTCGAGCGGCAGCTCTTGCCGACGGTCGCCTATGTCGGCGGGCCGGGGGAGCTTGGCTACTTCGCGCAGGTCACCGCCGTCGCCGACGCGCTCGATCTGCCGCGTCCTCTTGCCGTGCCTCGCTGGTCTGCGACGATCGTCGAACCGACGATCGACCGCCGGCTTGGCCGACTCGGGCTCACCGTCGCCGACCTTCTCGATCCGCACGCGGCGGAGCGGCAGCTCGGCGAGCGCGCGCTCCCCCAGGAGGCGCGGGTGGCACTCGAGGGACTCCGCACCGACATTAGCGCGCGGATGGTGGGGCTCCGGACGCCCGACGGGGAGAGTCCGGCCCTCGTTCCCGACCGTGTGCTTGAGGGGGCGCGACTGCAGCTCGAGCATCGGGTCGCGCGGCTCGAGCGCCGGCTGCGGGCGGCGGCGTATCGGCGGGACGAGGCCCTCGGGCGCGATATGCTCGCGGTGCGCGCGGCGCTCCGGCCGGAGCAGCAGCGGCAGGAACGTCGCCTGAGTGCGATCCCGTTCCTCGCCCGGCACGGCGATCTGTTGGTCACGCAGCTCAAGGCGGGCGCTGCGCTGCACGCCGGGACCCTCCTCGCGCCGTGAGCACGGCGGGCGGCGCGCGACTCGTCGCGGCGGGCATCCTCCTCAGCCGCATCGCTGGGCTCGTCCGGCAGAAGGCGCTCGCGTACTTCCTGGGCGACTCGTCGGCCGCCGACGCGCTGGCGTCGGCGTTCCGCATCCCGAACGTGCTGCAGAATCTCCTGGGCGAAGGGGTCCTCTCGGCGTCCTTCATCCCGGCGTACGCGCGCCTTCGGGCTGAGGGCCGGTCCGAGGAGGCTGGTCGACTCGCCGGGGCCGTCGTCGCGCTGCTCGCGCTCGTCAGCAGCATCGTCGTGCTGGGCGGCGTCCTCGCGGCACCGATACTTGTCGATCTCATTGCCCCGGGGTTTGGTGAGGCGCCGCGCGCGCTGACGATCCGTCTCGTGCGCGTGATCTTCCCTGGTGTCGGACTCCTCGTCCTGAGCGCCTGGTGCCTCGGTGTGCTGAATGCGCATCGCCGGTTCTTCCTCTCGTACGTCTCGCCGGTGCTCTGGAACGCCGCGATGATCGTCGCCGTGCTGGTCGGCGCCCCCGGCCGAGGCCTCGATGATGTCGCCGTCCTCGTCGCGTGTGCGAGTGTGGCGGGAAGCGCCCTGCAGTTCGCCATCCAACTACCGACCGTCCGTCGGCTCGAGCCTGGCCTCGCCTTCTGGCCGCGCCGCTCGGACGCGGCCCTCCGGGGCGTCGTCGCCCGCTTCGGCACCACGGTGCTCGGCCGTGGCGTGGTGCAGGTGAGCGGGTTCGTCGATACCGCGATCGCCTCTCTCGTCGGATCCGGTGCGGTCGCGATCCTCGGCTATTCGCAGGTGCTCTCGATGCTCCCGGTCTCGCTCTTCGGGATGGCGGTCTCGGCGGCGGAGCTTCCCGCGATGGCGGGGGAGACGGGGTCCCCGGACGCCGTCGCGACGGCGTTGCGAGCCCGGCTCAATCGCGGGTTGAACCGGCTCGCGTATTTCGTGGTCCCGACGATTGTGGCCTTCGTCCTCGTCGGTGAACTGCTGGTGTATGGGCTCTTCGGTGGCGGGGCCTTCACCGCGGAGACCGCCCGGTGGGTGCATCGGGCGTTGATCGGTGCGGCGCTGGGCCTGCTCGCCAACACCGCCGGACGACTCTACGCCTCCGCCTGCTATGCCCTCGGCGACGCGGAGACGCCGTTCCGCGGTGCCGTGGTGCGGGTCGGGCTCGGGGGTGTGCTCGGCTGGGCCGGTGCGCTGGGGCTGCCCGCGTGGCTTGGCGTCGATGCGCGCTGGGGGTTGCAGGCCCTCACTGCCGCGGCGGGCGTGGCGGCGTGGGTGGAATACCATTGGCTCCGAACGCGCGTGACGCGCGCCATCGGGTCCACGGCGGTGCCGACGCGGCGATTGCTCGGTTATTGGGCCGTCGCGGTGGTCAGTGTGCTCGGCGGGCTCCTCACAAGCGTTGGCGGCGCCCTCCTGACCCGCCGCGCGGGGGTAGGGGTGCCGGGTTGGGTCTCTGCGGCCGTGACGGCGGCGGTGGCGGCGGGCGCCTACGTCGCGCTGACGGCGCGATTCAGGATCGATGATGCGCGACGCGCCTGAGCGCGTCGCGCAGGCGCTCGCGCATCTCCCCGATCAGCCCGGCGTCTATCTCTGGAAGGACGCCGAGGGGACGATCCTCTACGTCGGGAAGGCGAAGCGGTTGCGGCCGCGCGTGTGGAGTTATTTCGCCTCGGCGCACGAGGAGAGTCCGAAGACGCGCCGGCTCGTCAGCCTCATCGCCGACCTCGAGACGATCGTTGTGCCCACGGAGGTGCACGCGCTCGTGCTCGAGGCGAACCTGATCAAGGAGCACCGCCCGCGCTTCAACATCCTGCTGCGGGATGACAAGACCTATCCGTACGTGAAGGTCACCATGCAGGAGCCGCTCCCGCGGGTCCTCGTCACGCGGCGCGTGGAGTCCGACGGGGCGCGCTACTTCGGACCGTACACCGACGTGCAGGGCATGCGGCGGACGCTCGAGGTGATCCAGCGCGTCTTCCAGGTGCGGTCGTGCCGGTACGACCTCCCGCGGGAAGCGCCCGACCGTCCCTGTCTCGACCATCACATCGGTCGGTGCCGCGCCCCCTGCGTCGGGCGCCAGGCGATCGCCTCGTATCGGGCCGATCTCGAGGAGGTCGTCGCCTGCCTCGACGGGAAGACGGAGGCGGTCGAGCAGCGCATCGCGGCCCGGATGACCACGGCGGCGGCGGAGATGGATTACGAGCGGGCGGCGGAGTACCGGGATGCGCTGACCCGGCTCGGGCAGCTCCGCGAGCCGACGGTCGTGCTCTCCGTGGAGGGGGGCGACCGCGACGTCATCGGCTATGCGAGAGATGGCGAGGAGGCCGCCGTCGCGTGGCTGCGGATTCGTGACGGCAAGCTCGTCGCGCGTGAGCATCGGTACCTCACGGGCGTCGAGGACGCCGCGGACGGCGACGTGCTCGCGCAGTATCTCACGGCGTACTATCGGGCGGCGCCGGCCCGGGCCCGCGAGGTGTTGCTCCCGTTCGACTTCGAGGACCGCGCCCTCGTCGCCGAGTCGCTCGAACCCGGGACGCGGTTCGTGGTCCCGCAGCGCGGGCCGAAGCGCGAGCTGGTCGATCTCGCGGAGCAGAATGCGCGTCATCTGCTCGAAGAGCTGAAGCTCACGGCGGAAGATGCGGACGAGCGCGCCGTGGATCCGGTCTACGAGCTCGGGCGCGTGCTCGGGCTGGCGAAGCTCCCACGGTCCCTCGTCTGCGTCGACAACAGCACGGCGCAGGGGAAGGACTCCGTCGGCAGCGTCGTCTGGTTCGAGAACGGACGCCCGCGGCGCGCGGAGTACCGGACGATGCGCGTGCAGTCGGTCGATCCTGCGCTGGGACCAGACGATTTCCAGTCGATGCGCGAGGTCGTCGCGCGGTACTTCCGGCGTCGGCTCGACGAGCATCGTCCGCTCCCAGACCTGCTGGTCGTCGATGGCGGGAAGGGGCAGCTCTCCGCCGCCGCCGAGGCGCTCGAGGGGCTCGGCTTGGACGCCCTCCCGCTCATCGGTTTGGCGAAGCGGGAGGAGGAGGTCTTCGTGCGCGGGCGCTCGGAGCCGCTCAGACTGCCGCGCCGCTCTTCGGCGCTGCGGTTGTTGCAGCAGGCGCGTGATGAGGCGCATCGCACCGCCGTGGGCTACAACCGGAAGCGCCGCACGATGCGCACGATCACGAGCGAACTCCTGCGCATCCCGGGTATCGGGCCGGTCCGTCGACGTGCGCTCCTCACCGCCTTCGGCTCCCTGCAGGGCGTCCGTGAGGCGACGGTCGAACAGATCGCCGCCGTCCCCGGCTTCACGGCGGCGCTGGCGGGGCGCATCCTTGAGGCATTACAGCCCTCCCCCACCTCAGCCGAGAGTCCGTCGGAATGACCTGGTCGCTTCAGTGCTCCGCCTGCCGTTATGTCCAATCGGACGGCCGGCAGCTCGCGTCACTTTGCCCGGATTGCGGTCAGCCGCTCCTCGTGCGGATCGCTGGGGCCCCTCCCCGGACATCGGTGGGCACCGAGCCGTCGTTGTGGCGATATCGGGCCGCGTTACCACTGCTCGCCGACGAGTCGCCGGTGACGCTCGGGGAGGGGATGACACCCCTGCACGAGTCGCCGCTGCTGGCGCGTGAGGTCGGTGTGCGCCGACTCTGGGTGAAGGACGAGGGCCTGAATCCGACGGCGAGCTTCAAGGCGCGGGGCCTGATGATGGCGGTCACGCGCGCCAAGCGGCTCGGGCTGCCCGGCGTCTGTGTCCCGACGGCCGGCAACGCGGGTATCGCGCTCGCGGCGTATGCCGCTGCGGCGGGCATGCCGTGCCGCATCTATGCGCCGGAGACGACGCCGCCGCCGATCCTCGGGTCGATCCGTGCGTTCGGCGCCGAGCTCGAGCTGCTCCCTGGTCACATCGGGGACGCCGGGAAGGCGACGCTCGCGTTCGCGCGCGAGTCGGGATTCTTCAACGTCGCGACGGTCCGTGAGCCGTATCGGGTCGAAGGGATGAAGACGATGGGGTTCGAAGTGGCCGAGCAGCTCGGCTGGCGGCTCCCTGATGCCATCGTCTACCCGACGGGCGGGGGCGAAGGGACGATCGGCATCTGGAAGGCGATCGGTGAGATGCTCGCGTGGGGGTGGCTGTCGGCGGAGACGCCGCGCCCGCGGATGATCATCGCGCAGGCGAGCGGCTGTGCGCCGCTGGTCCGCGCCTTCGCGGCCGGGGCGGACCGCGCGACGCCGTGGGAGGATCCCACGACGTACGCGAGTGGGCTGCGCGTGCCAGGGCCGTTGGGCGACCGTCTCACGTTGCGCACACTCCGCGAGAGTGGCGGGGACGCCGAGTCCGTCACCGAAGAGCGGATCCGGGCCGGGACCTTCCTGCTGGCGTCACGTTCGGGAATCGACGCGGCGCCGGAGGGAGGCGCGGCCCTCGAGACGGTCCGGCAGCTCGTCGCGGCGGGTCGGTTGCGGGCGGACGCCGAGGTGGTCGTGTTCAACACCGGCTCGGGCGCGAGCTACCGGTGGTGACCGAGTAATTTCCGGGATGCGCATCGCGATCTTCGACCCGTTCTCTGGCATCGCCGGTGATATGTGCCTCGGTGCCCTTCTCGACGTGGGGCTCGATCCGGCGTTCATCGACGGGCTCCCGGCGGCGTTGCGACTCGAGGGGGTCGGCGTGCGGCGCACGCGGGTGACGCGCGGCCAGATCGCGTCGTGGAAGGTGGACTTCGACATCCCGCCGCAGCCGCACGGTCGGCACCTGAAGCACCTGGTCGCGATCGTCGAGGCGAGTGAGGCGCCGCCTGCGGTCAAGGCGAAGGCGGTCGAGGCCTTCACGGCGATCACCGCGTGTGAGGCGGCGATCCACGGCACGACCGTGGAGCGGGTCCATCTGCACGAGGTCGGGGCCGTTGATGCGATCCTCGACATCGTCGGGACGATCTGGGGGCTCGAGCGGCTCGGCGTGACGCGCGTCTTCAGCGGTCCGGTGCAGGTGGGGGACGGATTCGTCGATACGCAGCATGGGCGGATGGCGGTCCCGACCGCGGCGACGCTGCGGTTGCTCGAGGGGCAGGTGCTCCGGCCAGGGCCGGATGGCGCTGGTGAGCTGACCACGCCGACCGGGGCGGTGCTGCTCCGCGTGTTGAGCGCGGGCTCCCCGCCGCGGGCGTATGTCCCGATCGCGAGCGGGTTCGGGGCAGGGACGAAGGACTTTCCCGACCGGGCGAACACGCTCCGGGTGATCCTGGCAGACGTCGAGGCCGAGCCGACCGCCGGGGCGCTGCCACGTGAGCCCATCACGGTGCTCAGTGCCGACCTTGATGACGCCTCCGGCGAGGAGGTCGGGGCCCTGAGCGGGCGGCTCCGGGCGGCCGGTGCGCTCGACGTGATCATCCTCCCGTCGATCATGAAGAAGGGACGCCCTGGCTCACGGATCGAGGTGCTGGTTCGGCCAGCGGAGGCCGACGCACTCGAGCGGGTGCTGCTGCTCGAGGGGCCGACGATTGGCGTGCGGCGGACGGAGGGGACGCGTGTGGTCCTCCCGCGACGTGAGGAATCGCGGGTCGTCTCCGGGCATCCGGTGCGGTTCAAGGTGGTCACGATGCCTGATGGGTCGGAGCGCGCGAAACCCGAGTTCGACGATGTGCAGGCGGTGGCAGACCGGCTCGGGCGCCCCGTCCGTGAGGTGCTCGACGAGGCGCGGAAGTCGTTCTAAATCATTGATTTCGGCTGGTTCTGCTGATAGGTTGCTTGAACCATGATTCGCGTTCTCCGCGTCCAGCCTGAGAGCATCGCCGCCGAGCTGGGCCTGACGCCCGGCACGGAACTGCTGTCCGTCGATGGCCGGCCACTCGAGGACTTCCTCGATTGGGAATTCCTGACCGCCGACGAGGCCTTTGCCCTCGAAGCAAAGCTGCCCGACGGCGAGCATGTCGTCTTCGAAATCGAGCGCGAGGGTGGGGAGCCCATGGGGGTGGAGCTGGAGCCCCCGAACGTCCGCCGGTGTGCCAACCGGTGCGAGTTCTGCTTCATCGAGGGCTTGCCGAAGGGGCTCCGGAAGCCGTTGTACATCCGCGACGATGATTACCGGCTCTCGTTCGCCTACGGCAATTTCGCGACGCTCTCGAATCTCAAGGAGAAGGACGTCGCGCGGATCCTCGAGTACCGCCTCTCGCCGCTCTATGTCTCGGTGCACGCCACGCCGTGGGAGGCGCGGAAGGTGCTCCTGAATAACCCGCGGGTGCCGAACATCGTGGAGCAGCTCACGCGGCTCACGGACGGCGGCATCCAGTTCCATGGGCAGATGGTCATCGTGCCGGGGCTGAACGACGGGCCGGTGCTCGAGCAGTCGCTGGCGGATCTGTGGGCGTTCGGCGATGCCTGCCTCAGCGTGGCACTCGTGCCGGTCGGGGTGACGCAGTTCTCACATCTCTACACGGGGCGATCGATGGACCGCGAGGCGGCGCGCGGGCTCCTTGAGGTGGCCGGCCGCTGGGCGGCCCGCGCGGAGGCCGAGCGCGGGATGCCCTGGGTCTACGGCTCGGACGAGCTCTATCTCCTCGCCGATGTGCCGCTCCCCGCGGCGGAGCACTATCGGGATTTCGCGCAGATTGAGAACGGCGTCGGTGCGGTCACCTCGCTGCGCGGTCGCATCGCGGACGGCGCCGCCACACTGCCGCGGCTGGATGGGCGTCGCATCGGGGTCGTGACGGGGACGGCGATGGCCCCACTCCTCCCGGAGCTGCTCGACCGACTCGCCGTGGCCACTGGGGCGCGATTCGAGCTGATCCCGACCACCAATTCGCTCTTCGGTCCGACCGTGACCACGGCAGGCCTCCTCGTCGGTGCGGACATCGCGCGGGCGTTGGAGGGTCGTGCCGACCTCGACCTGGCGCTGATCCCAGCCGAGACCATCAACGACGCCGGGGCCTTCCTTGACGACGTCGCCTTCATCGCCCTCCGCGAGACGCTCCCCATGCCGGTGTACCCGTCGTACGATTTCATCGATGTGCTCTCCCAGGAGGAGGCGGTCGGCGCCACCATCGGGAGCGGGTCGTGAGCGATATCCCGGTCGTCGCGCTCGTTGGGCGCCCCAATGTCGGCAAGTCCGCGCTCTTCAATCGCCTGATCGGCGACGATACCGCCATCGTCAGCGATGAGGCGGGGACGACCCGGGACCGCCACTTCGCGCTCGCGCAGTGGAACGGTCGCGACTTCTGGCTGGTCGACACCGGCGGGCTCGTCGAGGATTCCGATCTGCCGATGGACGTCGCAATCAAGCGGCAGGTGAAGGAAGCCATCGCCGAGGCGGACCTCCTGCTCCTCACCGTCGACGCGAAGGCGGGGCTCCATCCGAGCGACGCGCGGATCGCGGACCTGATCCGGCACGCGCGGAAACCATGGTTGCTGGTGGCGAACAAGGTCGACGACCCGAAGAGCAGTGATTGGTTCGAGTTCTTCAACCTCGGGGCCGGGGACCCGGTCCCCGTCTCGGCCGCCAACGGCAAGAGCTCCGGAGATCTGCTCGATGCGGTCGTCGCGACGCTGCCGACCAGCCCATCGGATGGCGTTCCTGACGCGGTGCGCGTCGCGGTCATTGGTCGCCCGAATGTCGGCAAGTCCTCGTTCATCAATCGCCTGCTCGGCGAGGAACGGCTCGTGGTGTCGGCCATCGCGGGGACCACGCGCGACTCGATCGATACGCCGTTCACCTTCCACGGCGAGCCGTACATCTTCGTCGACACGGCAGGGCTTCGCCGGCAGTCGCGCGTGGACGACGGTGTGGAGTTCTACTCCGCGCTCCGGACGCGCCGGGCGATCGACCGCGCCGACCTCTGCCTTTTGTTGATCGACGCCGTCGAGGGGCTGCACAATCAGGATCTCAAGATCGCGACGCTCGCCTGGGAGGCGGGGCGGGGGATGATCATCGTCGTGAACAAGTGGGACCTGAAGGAGAAGGACGACAAGACCGCGGCGAAGTTCCAGAAGGAGTGCGTGGAGAAGGCGCCGTACCTGGCGCACGTTCCCTTCCTCTTCACCTCTGCTCTCACGGGGCAGCGGGTCACGAAGGTCCTCGAGGTGATCCGCGAGGTGCGAGCCGAGCGCGCGAAGCGCGTCCCCACCTCGGAGGTCAACGAGGGGCTGCACGCGCTGTTGGCGCGGCGGCAGCCGCCGCAGGCGGCGGGCAACGAAGTGAAGCTCAACTACGCCACGCAGGTGGAAACGGCCCCGCCGACGATCGTCGTGTTCGGGAATCATCCGGATCTGGTGCAGGAGCACTATGTCCGTTACCTGCACAACGGGTTCCGCGAGATGTGGGGCTTCACGGGGAATCCGCTGCGCATCATCCTGAAGCGGAAGAGCGGGAGGGACTGAGATGCCGTCGGGGACCATACCGCCGATCGTCGCGATCCTCCTCGCCTACGCGTCGGGGTCGCTCCCCTTTGCCTTTCTCGCCGGACGTCTCCTCAAAGGGATTGATCTGCGGACGGTGGGGTCGGGCAATCTCGGTGCGACGAACGTCTACCGGACGCTCGGGGTACCGGCCGCGGTCGTCGTGCTCCTCCTCGACGCGTTGAAAGGGGCGCTCCCGGTCCTCCTGCTCACCCCACGCATCAGTGAGGTCGTGATCGCGCCGCCCGGATCCTCGACGCCGGCGTGGATGGGGCTGGTCCTTGGCGTCGCGGCGATTGTCGGGCACGCGAAGCCGGTCTTCCTCCTCTGGGAGGGCGGGGGGAAGGGGGTCGCCACGACCGCGGGGGTTTTCGCGGCGCTCGTCCCGGTCGCGCTGCTCCTCGCGCTCGGGATCTTCGTCCTCGTCGTTTGGCGGACGCGCATCGTCTCGCTCGGTTCGATGGTCGCCGCCGTGATCCTCCCGGCGGCCGTCGCGTGGCGCGCGGGACCGGGGTCGCCGTTCGCGCTGGTGGCGATCGTGATCGCCGGCTTCGTCGTGTGGACGCATCGCGCTAACATCGAACGGTTGCGCGCGGGCACCGAGCCGCGGCTCGGCGCTCCGGGCGGGGCGCACCGCACCGAGAGCGTCTCCTGATGCGCTGCGCCGTCATCGGGGCCGGCGCGTGGGGGACCGCGCTCGCCAATCTCCTTGCTGAGAACGGCCACGAGACGATCCTCTGGGCCTTCGAGCCGGAGGTCGCGGACGCGATCGCGATGCGGAGCGAGAATCCGCGGTTCCTGGCGGGGGTCGCACTCCATCCGTCGCTCGCGGCCACGGATGATCTCGCGGTGGCGACGGCGGAGGCGTCACTCGTGCTCTTCGCCCCACCATCGCACGCGCTGCGCCTGGTCGCGCGCGAGGCGGCGGCGGGGATCCCTTCCGGGGTCCCACTGGTCGTGGCGACGAAGGGCATCGAGGCGGACCGGCTCGCCCTGATGACGGACGTCGTCGCCGAGGAGATCCCTGGACACCCGGTGGTGGCGCTGTCGGGGCCGAGCTTCGCGCTCGAGGTCGCGCAGCATCTGCCGACGGCACTCGTGGCCGCGTGCGAGGATGCGGAGGTCGCCCAGCTCGTCCAGCGGACGTTCAGCACCTCGGCGTTCCGCGTGTACACGCAGCGCGATGTCGTGGGGGTCGAGCTCGGCGGGGCGCTCAAGAACGTGATGGCAGTCGCGACGGGTATCGCCGATGGACTCGCCCTCGGGTTCAATGCGCGCGCGGCCCTGATCACGCGCGGGCTCGCAGAGATGACGCGGCTCGGGGTCGCCCTCGGGGCGGATCCCCTGACCTTCGCCGGGCTCGCCGGCGTCGGGGATCTCGTGCTCACCTGCACCGGCTCGCTCTCGCGGAACCGGCAGGTTGGGCTCGCGATCGGTGAAGGCGCGACGCTGGCGGAGGTGCTCGCGGGTCGCGAGACCGTCGCCGAGGGGGTCGCGACCACGCAGAGCGCGCAGGCGCTCGCGGCGCGGATGGGGGTGGAGATGCCCATCGTCGCCGCGGTGCACCGGGTGCTGTTTGAGCGCCAACCGGCACGGTGGGCACTCGTGGAGCTGATGACGAGGGACCTCAAGGAGGAGGGCGCGTGAGCGCGAAGCCCGAGCCCGTTCGGGAGTTCTACTCGATCGGGGACGTCTGCGAGATGCTCGAGCTCAAGCCGCACGTGCTGCGGTACTGGGAAAGCCAGTTCAAGGTGTTGAGCCCGAACAAGAATCGCTCGGGGAATCGCGTCTACACGCGGCGCGAGCTGGAGTTCGTGCAGCTCGTGAAGCAGCTGCTCTACACCGAGAAGTTCACCGTGGAGGGCGCGCGACAGCAGCTCGAAGCGCGTCGGAAGGATGGCGGATTGCGCACGACGGCGCGGCAGGCGCTCGACCTGCAGTCGATTCTCCAGCTCGAGAAGGACCTTAAGGACATCCTCGCCACCCTGCAGCCGCCCGCGCGGCGGAGCCCCTGATGCGGATCCTGTGCAGCAACGATGACGGTATCCTCGCGCGGGGACTCGATGTCCTCGAGCGGGCGGCGCGTCCCCTCGGCGAGGTGTGGGTCGTCGCCCCCGACCGAGAGCAGAGCGCGACGAGCCACGCCCTCACGCTGCACCACCCGTTGCGCCCGATTCAGCTCGGGGAGCGTCGGTGGCAGATCGACGGGACCCCGACCGACTGCGTCATGGTGGCGGTCGAGGCGTTGTTGCCCGAGCGTCCGGACTTCGTGCTGAGCGGCGTCAATCACGGGCCGAACATGGGCGAGGACGTCCTCTACTCCGGGACCGTCGCCGCCGCGATGGAGGGGCTCGCGCTCGGGATCCCAAGCATCGCCGTCTCCTTTGCCGGACGCGTGCTCCGCGGCGACGATCATCTGTTGGAGGACCAGGTCGAGGTGCTCTCGCGCCTTCTCGCGCACCTGACGTCGCTCCGCGCTTTTCCGGCCGACACCCTGCTCAACGTGAACATCCCCCGGGTGCCGGCCGCCGAAGTGAAGGGCGTGCGCCTGACCCGGCTCGGCCGGCGCGTCTTCTCCGACTCGTTGACGAAGATGAAGGATCCGTGGGGCCGCGACATCGTCTGGATCGGCGGTGGCAGCGTCGCGTGGAGCGGCGAGGAGGATGCCGACTTCGTCGCCGTGCGGGATGGCTACGTCTCGGTGACGCCACTGCACCTCGACCTGACGCACCAGGCCCGCCTCGCCGACGTGGAGCCTTGGTGGAGACCGCTGTAGTCCGACGCTTCGGCGGAGCGCGGCGCCGACTCATCGAGGCGCTCGCGGAGCGTGGTATCACCGACGTCCGCGTGCTGAACGCGTTCGACGAGGTGCCGCGTCATCTCTTCGTGCCGACCGGGGTGCAGCATCGCGCCTACGAGGACACCGCGCTGCCGATCGGGTACGGGCAGACCATCAGCCAGCCGTGGGCACATGCGAGCGCACTCGCCGCGCTCCACCTGACGGGACGGGAACGCGTCCTCGAAGTGGGGACGGGCTCCGGGTTCCAGTCGGCCCTGCTGACGCGGCTGGTGGATCAGGTCTTTTCGATCGAGCGCGTGACGGAGCTCGCGACAGCGGCGCGGGATGCGTTCCGCGCCTGTGGCATCGATCGGGTCGTGCAGCGGGTCGGCGACGGCACGCTTGGCTGGCCGGAGTTCGCGCCGTTCGACGCGATCCTGGTCGGGGCTTCGGGGCCGGTGATCCCTGATCCGCTTCGTGCGCAGCTCGCGGTGGGCGGTCGGCTGCTGATGCCGATCGGTGACCGGGAGCAGCGGTTGGTCCGGGTCCGGCGGACGGCGGTGGACGCGTGGGAGGAGACGTGGCTTGACCCCGTGCGGTTCGTCCCGCTAATCGGGGCGCACGGGTTCCCCCGGTGACGCGGTGAACGAATCCCTGAGTCGTGGAGTATGAGTGGTGTACCCTCACGGAGTGTCTCGATGCGGATGAGGCAGGGTCGGATGGGCCGGGGTGTGTCGCTGGCGATCGCGGTGCTGGTCACCGCGTCAGGCCTGCCGGCGCAAGCGGGGCGCGGTGATGGGTTCCTGTTCCGCGAGCCGATCTCGACCGTCACGTTCCATGGCGGGCTCGCGCTGCCGCGGGCCGGCGGGGATCTCTTCGCCGACGTCACGAAGGACCTGACGATCGATCGAGCGAACTTCGCCGCGGCGTCCTTCGGGATGGACCTCGCCTTCGTGGTGACGCCGCGGGTGGATGTCGTCTTCGGCTTCGGTCCGTCATCGAGCCGCACGCCCTCGGAGTTCCGTGACTGGGTCGACAACAACGATCTCCCCATCGAACAGGTGACGTCGTACAGCCGGTCGCCCTTCACGCTGTCGGCGCGCTACCACCTGAGGGACAAAGGGCGGATGGTCGGCTCGTTCGCGTGGATCCCGAACCGCCTGGTGCCGTTCGTCAGCGCCGGCGCCGGGGTGACCCGCTATCGGTTCGAGCAGGATGGCGACTTTATCGACACCGAGACCCTGAACGTCTTCTCGGATCGGCTGCGGACGGAAGGCTGGACGTGGGTCGGGCAGGTCGGCGGCGGGGCGCATCTGTCGCTCTCTCCGCGGGTGATGCTGACCGGTGAGGCGCGCTACCTTCTCGGGGGTGTCGATGCCGGTCGTTCCTCGAGCGATTTCGTGGGGTATCGGTTGGACCTGTCGGGCCTGACCACACTGGTCGGGCTCTCATTCCGTCTCTGAAGGAGGGCATGATGCGTCACATCCTCTTCGGGTTGGTGATCGCCGCGGGGCTGACGTCGGTCGGCGAGGCGCAGGTCGCCCCCGCGGTGTCTGGGCTCCCGTGGGTCGGGTGTTGGGAAGCGGCGGACGTCGCGACCGCTGAAGGCCTCACCTGCGTGCTCCCGGAGAGCGGCGTCGGGCTGCGGATCGTGGCGCTCGCCGGCAACGGCGCGCGGTCGGAGACGGTACTCCGGCTCGACGGCGCCAAGGTGCCGCTGGTGGCCGATGGCTGCACCGGATGGCAGCGCGCGCGGTTGACGCCCGCCGGCGACCGACTGCTCCTGGATGGCGAGACCACCTGCGAGCGGACGCCTCGGCTCCAGACCGCCGGTGTCTTCGTCATCATGGAGGGCGGCGATTGGGTCCAGGCGCAGGGCGGGGGGATCGCGACGGTCGTGCCGTCGCAGATTCGGCGCTTCCGCCCGGTCGCGAACACGCTGACCATCCCCGCCGATCTCCGTGGCCAGGTCGGGCCGTACCTCGCGGAGGCCGAGCAGGCGCGGGCCCGTGTGCAGGGGGTGCCGGTCACGGCGAGTGATCTGCTGGAACTTGAGCGGATGGGGACACCGACGGCGATGCTCGACTTCGTGGTGGCGGCCTCGTATCCCGATGACTTCGTGGTCGGTGGCGGAGCGACGGGTCCCGCGGTCGCGACGGCACGCCGTGAGTCCTCCGAGGTCGAGCGTCGTGCGCCGATGTACATCGGGGGCGGACCGGCGATGTCGTACTTCGATTGGGCGATGTGGAACGGCTGCGCCGGGCGCTGGGGGCTGATGGATCCCGTCGGCTGCGGGTGGTTCCCGATGTTGAATGTCGCGGGCGGGGTCTACTACTCGCCGTATGCGCGTTTCGGCGCGGCGTGGCCGTACGGCGGCGGGTGGTACGGCAATCCGTATGGGGGGGGCATCATCATTCGTCCGATCGTCACCCCGGGTGACGGTGGTGGCAGTGGCGGCGAAAGCGGCGCGCGTGGCGGACGGATGGTCCGGGGACGCGGCTACGTCCAAGATGGGAATGATGGTGGGGCCTCCACGCCGCGGGCGGCCCAGCCGCGTGGAAGCTCGGTCCGGACGGAGTCGAGTTCCGGCGGGAGCCGGTCGTCCGGCGGGTCGTCTTCGGGCGGGTCGTCTTCGGGCGGGTCGTCCGCGGGCTCGAGCGGCGGGGGCGGTTCGAGTGCGCCGCGGACCGCGAAGCCCCGTGACCCGTGAGCCCCGTCCGTTAGATTCCGCCGACGCGGGGGCTCCGCAGCGGTGCGCCCGTGCCTGCCCCCGTAGCTCAGGTGGATAGAGCGACGGTTTCCTAAACCGCAGGTCGGCGGTTCGAGTCCGCCCGGGGGCACTCCGCTACTATGGACGGCCTCGAGGCCCTAGATTCCCAGCGTCGGCGCCGGGGTGGCCTCGGGGCGCCGGCGCGGTCCCACCTGACCCTACCGAACCAGATGACAGACTTCGACGTGAACGCATCCCCCTCATTCGGCGAGACGCTCCAGGCGTACCGTCGCCCCCTGACCATCGGCGCCATCGTCCTGGTGGCCGGCGCCGGCGGAGTCTGGCTCTGGCAGCGGTCGGGCCAGATCAAGGAGGAGAAGGCGGCGGCGCTGTACGCGGCCGGCGAGGCCGCCTTCGCGGGTGGCAATCCGGCCCTGGCGCTGACCGAGTTCGCAAAGGTGACGACTCGATATGGCTCCACGAGCGCCGGGGTCCAGGCAGCGATGCTCTCCGCACAGATCCTCTTCGAACAGGGCAAGCACGCGGAGGGGTTGGCGTTGCTCGAGGCGGCTCGGGCGTCCGCTCCTGAAGCGCTCCGGTCCGGGGTCCAGGCGCTGATCGGCGCCGGACTCGAGGCGACTGGAAAGCTGGCTGAGGCCGCTGAGGCGTATGGGGCGGCCGTCGGCGGAGCCCGTTTTGATTCCGAGAAGGATGCTCTCCGGATGGAGCAGGCTCGTCTCCTACAGGCCAGCGGGGATGTGGCAGGCGCCAAGTCGCTGTACGAGACGGTCGGAGGGCGTGACGACTCTCCGTATGCCGGCGAGGCTCGCATCCGTCTAGGTGAAATCAGCGCAACGTCTTAAGGCACTTGAGGTAATGTTGAAAAGGAGCGGGTTCGGTCTTTGGACCGGGCCCGCTGTCGCTTTTGTGTCGGAAGGATGAGCATCAGGCAGAGAAGGCGCCCCTGGTCGATCATTTGGTAGTTACTGCTGATAATATGTATTATGTAAAGTACATTGGTGGAAAGGTGTGGATATCCACAGCCGGGCCTCATCCCCCAAGGTTGATCAGCGTCCCCGTGTAGACGATTCGCCCCTCGCCGGAGATCGAAGGCACTTCGCCCTGCGGCTCCTGGCGGTATCGGATGGTGAGGGTCCGGCCCGAGCGGGTCCGGAATCGGGTCTCATCGCCGGTGACCCCCCAGGCGCGGAGGACCGCCGCGCAGGTCGTCGCTCCGCTGGCGCACGCGAGGGTCTCCCCCTCGACCCCGCGCTCGAACGTCCGCATCGCCCAGCCAGTCGGTGTTCGCGCCACCCAGTTCACGTTCGTTCCGCGCTCGAACGTAGGGTCGTGCCGGAGCAGCGGCCCGCGGGTGGCGATGTCCACGGCGTCCAGGTCCTCGACCTCGACCACCAGATGCGGGACCGTGGGAAACCCGAAGCCCATCCGACGCTCGCCGGGGGCCAGCGGGATGCCGATCTCAGGCTCGAGCCGGTCGAACGGATTCAGGTCGACCTCGGGCTGCCCATCGGGCCGGAGCCAGCCGCGTAGCTCTCCCGCGTCACTCCCGAAGCGGAACCCCGCCGGGTCGACGATGCCAAGATGGGTCGCCAACCGCACCGTGCAGAGCGTCGCGTTCCCGCAGAGGTTCGCCTGCGTGCCGTCCGCGTTGAAGTAGCGGATCCGGAACGGATGAGTCGCATCCGGACGGAGGACCACCACCCCATCGGCACCGACACCGAAGCGCCGATCGCAGGCGGCGGCGATCACGGTCGGATCCATCGCGACGGCCTCGAGCGCGGTATCGGTTCGCGCGTCGACGAAGACGAAGTCGTTCCCCGACCCCGTCAGCTTCGTGAACGGCAACGGCTGACGCAGCCGCGCGGCGTGGGAGGTCATAGCCGCCCCGTCAGCGCCCACCACCGCAGCCGCCAGACCATCAACACCGCCTCTCGGACGATGCCGCCGCTCATCTTGCTCTCGCCGAGCGTCCGGTCGGTGAACACGATGGGAATCTCAACCGGTCGAAACCCCTTCCGCACCGCCCGGAACGACATCTCGATCTGGAAGGCGTACCCGTTCGACCGGACATCGCCGAGGTCGATCGCGGCGAGCACGCGCCGATGGAAACACTTGAAGCCGCCGGTCGCGTCCCACAGCTGCAGCCCGGTCACGAACCGCGCGTAGATGTTCGCGCCGTAGCTGAGCAGCAGACGGCTCATCGGCCAGTTCACGACGGTCACCCGGCCATCCAGGTAGCGGCTGCCCAAGACGAAGTCGGCCGTCTCGGCCGCCTGGATGAACTCCGGCAGGTGCGACGGATCGTGGCTGAAGTCGGCATCCATCTCGAAGATCAGCTCGAAGTCGCGCTCGAGCGCCCAGCGGAATCCGTCGCGATACGCGGTCCCCAGACCGAGTTTGCCCGGGCGGCGCAGGAGGTGAATCCGAGGCTCCTGAACGGCCAGCTCGGCGATCAGGTCGCCGGTCCCGTCCGGGGAGTTGTCGTCCACGAAGAGCAGCTCGATCCGCGGATCCTGCGCGAGTACGCGTGTGATGAGCGTTGGGACGTTCGCGCGTTCGTTGTACGTGGGGGTGATGACGAGGGCGCGCTCAGGCATCGCGCCGCCGGATGAAACCCACCCCGAAGAGGAGACAAGCCAGCCCCGCCGCTGCGAATGAGAGTCGCTGCCCCGCATGGTACGGCGCGGAGTCGAAGCGGAGCACGACCTCACGTGCGCCTGCTGGGAGCGGCACGGCCATCAACGACAGGTTCGCCCGGATGGGGGTGACCGCCGTCCCGTCGACGGTGGCGCTCCAGCCGGGGTAATAGTTCTCGGAGATGACCAGCGCCGCGCCGTCGGGGGCGGGAGCGCTGAGTCGGAGGGTCGCCCGCCCTGCCCCGACGTCCGTCGCCGTCGTCGCGATGTCGAGCGGTTCTGGGATCGCCGAGAGCGGCGCCGTCTCGATCGGCTCGCTGGGATCGATCAGCGCGACGCTGCGCACCGGGAAGTTCGGGGCGCGGGTCGCCTCTTCGACGGCCGCATCGGGGTACTTCGCCAGGCGTGGGACGACCCATGCATACTCGTGCGCACCGGGGAGCTCGTGCAGATAGACGGTGCTTCCCGCGGCCGACTGCACCGGACCGACGACACGACGCGCCCCGGCGATCGGCAGGGAGTCGAGCGTCGTGTAGAAGTACTTGATGTTGAGCAATCCCCAGAAGGTCGGGTTCGCGATCTGATCCCAGCCGCGCTCCTTTCCGCCCAGTCGCTGATAGCGCCCAAGTTCGTTGCCGTGGTATCCGAGAGCGAGTCGCACCCCGTGATGCATCAGGCCGTCTCCCTCGAGCATCGGATCGTGGTAGGCGCCCGGAACGCCGAGTGCGGCTCCCGCGGCGATCACGCGGACGGGTGCCGAGTCGGCGCGGATGTAATCGATGGCGGGATCAGCGGCGAAGCTCTCCGCCGCCGGCGCCGAGAACGTGAAATACTTCCGCTCAACGCTCCACAGGTCGGCCACCGTGACCACCGCGAGGGCCCAGCCGGCCAGTGCAGGTGTGAGGCGACGTTCGGCGACGCCAAGCCCGATTGCAGCGACGAGCACGAGGCAGAGACCGGAGCGCCAAGCCCCCGCCATCACGTCGGCGCTGTTCGCCACGATGTTCGCTTCCAGCTGCGGAATCGTTGCGACCGCGGTCGCCAGGGTGTCGAACATCCCGGCCGAGGCGAACGCGGCGATCGCCAGCGCGATGCCCGCGCTCCACGCGAACGCACGTCGGCCGAGCTCGCCGGCGAGGAGTCGTTCCGCGCCGAACGCGGCGAGCATCGACGTCGCGAAGGTGGTCACATAGAAAATCGTACTCGGCGCGCGGAAGAACTTGGAGCCGGGCACGATCGCGTAGACAATCTGGTAGAACGGGGTGTTGCCACCGAGGGCCCAGAGCAGCGAGATCACGAGCGTCCCGATCCAGAACCAAACCAGTACGCGCCGATCGTCGCGCTGACGCGCTCCGACGCCGAGGGCTGCGAGCAGGAGGACCCCCGCCCCGAGATACTCGGAGTGCAGGTGGATGCCGTTCCGGCCCCAGTAGCGATCGAGGATGCCGCTGAACTGCGGCAGGTAGGTGTTGACGAGCTCCTCGATCGGCATGGAGAAGCTGGTGGCATAGTCATAGTCTCGCCCGCCGGACCGCGGCGACCAATCGACGTATTCAGCGACGGGGAGATACTGCACGGCGCCGATGGCGAACCCGAGCAGGACGGCGGCGAGTGCCGCACCAAGGCGCATCACCCGTGCGCGGGTGGGCAGCGTCGCCATCGCGCCCGACCGACTGGTCGCGAGGAGGAGCGCCCAGCTGCCCGCCGCGAGGAGCAGGTACTGCAGGAGTTGTGGGTGTGGCGTGAGCACCCCGAGTCCCACCGTCGCCGCGAGTGCACCCCACGCCCAGTGACGACCGTCGCGGATGCCGTGCGTGAGCACGATGAGCGTCACCGGCAGCAGTGCGGACACGAAGAGCTTCCCATCGTGCCCGGGCGAGACGAGTGACGCGACCTGGCCGCTCATCATATACGCAAGGCCACCGAGCAACGCGGCGTGGAAGCGCAGCCGCAGGAGCCGCAGGAAGGCGTAGGTGGCGACGCCGGCGAGGATGAGGTGCAGGATCATCCCCCAGGTCATCGCCACGTCCGTCGGCAGGAACATCCGGAGGAGCGCTGTCGGATAGAAAATATCGCCATGCATCGCGGCGACGTACGGAAGCCCGCCGAAGAGGTAGGGATTCCAGAGCGGGATCCCATCGCCCGCACGCAACGAGGCGGCCGCGAAATCCCGGAACGGATACCCAGCGATGTATTGATCGCTGACGGCGGAGACGAGGAATCCACCGGAGAGCGCGGGATACGCCAGGGCCATCGCCCCGAGGGTGCACGCCAGAATTGCCCAGAGCGGGGCGAGGCGAGGAGCCGATGCTTCGTCGGAGGGGGTCATGACGGTCCGGAGGGAGAAAACGGGCGGGTCGAGGGGCGAGCGAGAAGCAGCACGCCCCCGGGGACGATCTCAAGGACGGTGAGCCAGAGTCGCGACGCCACGACGAGCCAGGTCGCCTCGGCGACCGTGGACGCACCGGTACTGACGAGGAGCCCCGCCAGCACCCCTTCTCGGACGCCGATCCCACCGGGTGCGATCAGCGCAAGGAATCCCGCGAGATACGACAGGGTGAAAACTGCGATGGTCGTCCCGGCATCTCCAGTCGGGCGGCCGATCACGGCGGCCCCGAGGATGTGGAACGCGGCGCCGAACAGGAGCCAGCCGGCGGCCGAGCCGGCGGCGGCGATCCAGATCGCAGCGGGCGGGAGACGACGGATCGCCACGGCACGCCCCCGAATCCTGCCGGCCAGTGCCGCAGCCCACGGGAGCGACCACGGGAGCGAGGCGAGCGCGAGCACGAGGACGGACAGCACAAGTAGCAGCGGTGCACCGTCCGGCAGTTGATCGACGAGGAGGCGCCAACCGGTGACGGCGACGACGACGAAGCCGACGACGACATGCACGAGCGACACGAGCAGCGCCGAGCCGACCGCGGCCGCCGCCGAGACGCCGGCGCGCTCCGCCAAGACGGACATCGCGCCGATCTGCCAGATCTTCCCGGGGACATACCGGCCGAGGTTCGAGACGAGCCAGATGCGTGCGGCCGTCGGGTACGCCAGCGCCTCGCCCCAGGCACGCACGGTCCGCCGCCACGTCTCGATGAGGACCGCGTAGCTGCCGAGCGTCAGGAGCGACGCGAGGAGTACCCCGCCCCATCGGGTGGGATGGGCGGCGCGCACCTCCCGCACCGCGGCCCACTGCTCGACGATCGCGCGCCCGCCGAACCAGAGGACGGTCACGCCGAACCCGATGGCGAGGAGGTGCCTGAGCCCACCGCGAGCGGTCGCCTCAGGCATCAGTCACCGCCGCGTCGTAGAGGGGCTCGTACTGCCTGGCGACCGCCGATGGCGACAGACGATTCGAGAGGCGCGTGCGCACGGCGGCCGTGACCGAGATCGGCGCACTCGCGAGGCGGGTTCGCAGCGCGGCGGCGAACGCACCGGCGCTCGAGGGCTCCACCAGCGTCCCCGCGGCGGCGTCGACGACGTCCGGGAGGCCACCGGAGCGAAATCCCACGACGGGGGCACCGCAGAGGATCGCCTCCGCGGCGACGAGCCCGAGCCCTTCCTCCAGAGACGGAACAGCGACAACATGGGCCGTACGGAACGCCTCGGCGAGGTGGGCCGGTTCGGCATTCCCAAAGAATCGAACGCGCGATCCCAGGCTGAGGGCGCGCACGCGCGCCTCGGCCACGGCGCGCAGAGGCCCCTCACCGAACACGTCGAGACTCGTGGTCGACGGCAGCGTCGCCAGTGCCTCGAGCAGCGGGAGGATCCCCTTCTGGGCGTTCAGTCGTCCGGCGAAGACGATGCGGCCAGGCGTCCGCTCCCCCGCCCCGTCCCAAACGCGGAAGGTCTCGTCGTCGAGCGGCATCGGCGCGATGGCCATCGGTGGCACCGGGCTCACCGCACCGAGCCACTCTGAGACGGTCGCCGTGCGGACCCCGGCGAGCGCACGCCGGGCAAGCCATCGTGCGACGGGGTTCCGGTGCGCGAGGCGCACATCTGAGCCGTGCAGCGTCGCGACCGTCGGGGTGCGCACCCGAGCGAGCCGCACCTGCACGGCCGCGGGGAACCACCAATGCGCGTGGATAATCGTCGGAGACCAACGATCCACCTCACGCCGGACGGCGCGAGCGCCCGAGCGAATGAGGCCGAGCAGCGCGGCGAAACCGCCCACGGACCCGAAGGCCTGTTCCGCCATCGTCCCGGTGTACGCCAAGGTCTCCTGCGGCTCGGCGGCGTACCGATACCGGACGATGGACACACCATCGAGTGCTGCCTCTGACGGATAGCCCGGTGACGCCGGTGCGACGACACGCACCGAGTGGCCGCGCGCCTGCAGCGCCCGCGCGAAGCGATGCAGGAAGATGCCCGCCACATCCCCCGGCTGGCGCGGATAGGCGTGCGTGACGAAAAGGACGCGATGCGTCCGCGCCGAGGTCACTCGGCGGCGGCCTCACGCCCCAGGGCATCGAGCCGGCGCCGCAGCTCCCGCTGCTCGGCCCGGAGAACCGCCACCTGTTCCCCCAGCAGTCCGGTGGCGAAGAAGACAGACCCGAGAATCAGGCAGGTCTGGATGATCGTCCAGATGGAGCGCACCCCAGCCCCCGTGACGGCGAGCACGACCAGCGCGGCGAGACCGCTCAACACGCCGATGGCGAAGAGTCCGGCGCCGAGCATCCCGAAGGCGAGCAGCGGCTTCTGGCCGAACCGGAGTTCGAACCAGACGGCAAGCATGTCGAGCACGCCGACCGGGATGCGACCGATACCGAACTTCGAACGGCCCGCTTGCCGCGGATAGACGGCGACGGGAATCTCGCGGATGACGTATCCCTGCGCGTGGGCGAGCACGATCATGTAGCGATGCCAATCCGGGCGCACCGGTTGGTCGGCCATCACGGCGCGGCGATAGGCCTTCACGTTGTTCAGGTCTCGCACGGGGACGTCGAAGAGACCGCGCGAGAGCCGGTTGTAGATGCCGGAGACGAACGCCTTCTCGTAGTGCCCCTGCTTGTGGCCCGTGACGACGTCTGCCTCATCTGTAAGGATCGGGGCGGTGAGTCGTGGGATATCGACGGGAAGGAACTGCAGGTCGGCCGGATAGAAGACGAGGATGTCGCCCGCCGCCGCGAGGTATCCGCTGCGGAGCGCATCGGCGATGCCGCGCTGTGCGCGATGGTGCACGACGCGCAGGAAGCCGTGGCGGGACTGCAGGTCACGGAGGACGCTCGCCGTGCCATCGCGCGAGCCGTCATCGACCACGATGACCTCGTAGCCGACGTCCTGCGTCGCGATCATCTCCGCGCAGAGGGCGACGAATGCCGGGAGGTTCTCGGCCTCGTCCTTCGCAGGCACCAGGATAGACACACGGATGGGAGCGGGCATCACGGCGGGGGCTAGAGACGTTTCCGAAGGCGTGCGGGGAGTACGCCGAGCTGTTCGCGGTACTTGGCGACGGTGCGCCGGGCGATCTGCACCCCGTCGCGCTCGAGCGACTCCGCGAGGGCCTGATCGGTGAGGGGCCGATGGGGATCCTCGGCGGCGATGAGCTGCTCGATGGTCGCCTTGATCCCGCGAGCGGAGAGATCCTCACCCTCGGCGCTCTTGAGCGCACTGGAGAAGAAGAAGCGGAGCGGCAACACGCCGCGCGGCGTCTGCGCGAACTTCTCGTTGGTGACGCGTGACACCGTCGATTCGTGGATGCCGACCGCCTCGGCCACCTCGCGCAGCGTCAGGGGACGCAGGAACTGGATGCCGCGGTCGAAGAAGTCCCGCTGCCGGTCGACGATGAAGTGCATCACCTTCAGCATCGTCTGCCGCCGCTGCTCCATGGCCTGGATCAGCCACTGCGCGGCGCTGAGCCGAGTCGTGATGAACTCCTTGCTCTCGCCGTCGAGGCGCCGGCGGTCGCGCACAACCTCCTGATACGACCGGCTGAGGCGCAGGCGCGGGAGATGGGTGTCGTTGACGAAGACGAGATACCGTCCCTCGATCTTCTCCACGATGAGGTCGGGGATGACGTATTCCGCGGCCCGCGCGGTGAAGGCGAGCCCCGGCTTCGGATTCAGGCGCGCGAGGCCATCGGCCGCGGCCTGCACCTCGGCGGGCGCGACGCCGAAGCGCCGACCGAGCTCGACCCATCGGTGCGCGAGCACGTCGTCGAAGCAGTCGCGGACCAGGCGCTCCGCCAAGGTGCCCGCGAGGCCCGCGTCGTGGAGCTGCAGCGCGAGGCATTCCTGCAGCGTCCGCGCGCCGACACCGGCGGGCTCGAGGCCTTGGATTACGCGGAGCATCCGCTCTGCCTCAGGCGAACTGAAGAGCGGTGGGTCGCGGTCTTCGCCCGCCGCGTCCGCCGCGCGTCGGATGACCGCGTTGATTCCGCCGAGAATCTCCTCGAGCGAGGCGGCGAGATAGCCTTCGTCCGTGATGTTCCCAATGAACTCATCAGCGAGGAGGAGCTCACGGTCGCTCAGGTCGAGCAGGCGCACCTGAGCGCGCAGATGCTCATCGAGCCCTTGGGCGAGCGCCGCGACGGGTGCCTCACGCAGCGGCTCTTCCGCGGCGACCGACTCGCGATCGGTATCCTCTCCGGCGAGGACGAACTCCTCCCATCGGGATTCATCTTCCGCGGCCTCGTGATCGGCCGGTGCGATTGGCTCGTCCTCGTCCGCCCGCTCTGCCCCCTCTGCCACCGACGCGTCGGTTTCGCTGTCCATCGATGCGGCTGATTCCTCGTCCTCCTCGATGAGTTCGAGAAACGGATTCTCCGTGAGTTCCTGCTTAAGATGCTGCTGCAGCTCGAGGAGGGGCATGTGCAGCATATCCATCGCCTGATACAGGCGAGGGTTGGTCCGAAGCTCCTGCCCGAGCCGAGCCGAGGCGTGGAGGCCGGGACGCATGGTCAGGCCGGGTGCCCTGTCCCGCGCTCGGAGCGGAACCGCTCACGGAGCCGGGCCGTCAGCGTCGGGCCGAAGTACACCTTCGCCACCGTGTCGTCGAAGACGAGCTCCTCGACGGTCCCCGACACCTTCACCGACCCGTCGAACATGATGTACGCCCGATCGACGATGTCGAGCGTCTGTTCCACATTGTGGTCGGAGATCAGGACGCCAATCCCGCGGTCCTTCAAGGAGGCGACGATGCCTTGGATGTCATGCACCGCGATGGGGCCCACGCCGGCGAAGGGTTCGTCGAGCATCATGAACTTCGGACCGGTCACGAGCGCACGTGTGATCTCGAGCCGGCGCCGCTCGCCGCCGGAGAGCGCGTAGGCCTTGCTCGCGCGAAGGTGCTTGATGTTCAGCTCGTCCAACAGCTGCTCCAGCCGTGCCAGCTGCTCGGCGCGCGGGATCGGGAGCGTCTCGAGAATCGCGAGGATGTTCTCCTCGACGGAGAGCTTCCGGAAGATCGACGGTTCCTGGGACAGGTAGCCGACTCCACGGCGGGCCCGCTGGAACATCGGCATCCGCGTGATGTCCTCCCCGTCCAATTGGATCGTCCCCGCGTCCGGCGGGATGAGACCGACGATCGTGTAGAACGTGGTCGTCTTGCCCGCGCCATTGGGGCCGAGGAGCCCGACGATCTCCCCCTGCCGGAGCTCGAGCCGCACCTGATTGACGACGTGGCGCCCGCGATACGTCTTCACCAGACCGTGGGCCGCCAGCACGCTTCCGGCGGCGGCCGCGGGCTCGGTCGGACGACCGGCGGCCGACTCGCGCGGGGCGGTCAGCGTCGCGCGAAGCGCGTCCGGTGTGGTACGAAACCAGCCCAACACCGGCTCGAGGAGCTGCACCGTCGCGGTCTCCCCGTCGCCATCGATCGAGACGGCGCCGGCCGCCGCCAGGCGCGGCAACACGCCGTTCGCGAGATGGGCGCGCACTTCGTCCAAGGAGAGGCGCCCGGCCTCCGCCGCCACGTCTCGGCCCTCGGACGCCCACGTCGCGAGGTGATCGTCGCGGTAGGCGATCGCGAGGTGATGCACGGTGGCACGACCGCCCTCGTCGGCGACCTGGGCGGCAGCGAGGAGGCAGAGGGCGGCGGAGCGGTCGCCGGCGGTGAGTCGGTCGAGGACGGCCCGCATCGGCTCACTCGGGGAAATCGGCATCGTCGGCTCCGTCACGGGACGCGCCTCGCCGTTGGTGGGGGTACCGGTGCCCGCGTCGAATCCGCGCGCGGCGTCGGCGCCTCCAGATAGAGGCCGGAGGCCCTCTCCTCAACGAGGACGTCGCGCACCGTCCCCTCCGTAAAGGTCACCGTGATCCGGCGCCCACGGTTGTAGCTCAGATTCGGCATCGTCGGGTCCCCGACGCTCGCCGCGACCTGGTAGAAGGCGCGGGCCGTGCCGGTCGAGACCACGTCCCGCATCCGCGTCGTCTCCGCGGTGTCGCCAGGAGGCGTCACCGTCTCGAATTGGGCTACGATCGTATCGCCGGCGATCCAATCCATCTCATCGCTCCGGATGGTGGCCGTGTCCGGACGCGACCGGGTGACGGCGCGACCGATGGCCCGCACCTCATCGAGCCGCTGACGGGGCAACCGCAGATCGAGCGAATCCGCCTCCATCTGCTGTGCGGTCGCGTCCGCGTGCGCCCGTCCGCCCCACGCCTGCACCCGGTCCATCTCCTGATCGACGAGACGCACGTCGAGCGTATCGGCGCGGAGCGTGAGCGAGTCGGCGTCGATCCGCCCCTCCCCGTGCCCGCGCACCCGTTCGAGCGCCTCATCCCGGGACCAGAGATCGATCTCCGTCGCCACCATCGTGTAGCGCCGCTCCCCGGTGCCGACGATGCGCGGCGCGCGGCGGAGTTGCGCGAGGCCGATCCCCTGATCCATCCGTGCCGAATCCGCGGTGGCGCGCAGATCGGTGCGCGTGATGCGCACCGCACCCACCGCCCAGACGAGGGAATCGTTCTCTGACGAGACGACATCGCCGATGACCTGAACCGTGTCGACCGGCGCGGCGGTCCGCGACGGGATGGGCCGCCCCGCCGCCTGAGACCGCATGTCACGGGACGAGGCCTGCCGAGGCTGGGGGGCGAGCCAGACGGTGGGTCGGCCCGGCGCCCGCCACGCGGAGACGGCCCGCACCCCATCGCGCGCCCGCAGGTAGGTCATTTCCGGTCCGGCGAAGCGGGTGCCGCCGTCGGTCGTACCCTGCACCGCACCGGTCGCATGCAGCCGCTCTTCGGCCGTGTAGTACACCATCCGGTCCGAGGTCATCCGGACGCGCGTATCCGTATACCGGACGCGGCGAATCAGGACGAGCTCGCCACGGTCCGCGTAGTGCTCCGCGCTGTCGGCGAGCAGACGGTTCCCCTGCCCCGCGCAGGTGGCGTCGACGCCACCGCTGATGTAAGTGCGCTTGCTCCCGTCGGGATTCGAGAAGACCTTCATCGCCGTCGTCAGCACCCCGCCGCGGACCACGCCACGGAACTCGAGCGCGCAGGGCCGGCCCTCCTGCGCCCCGACCAGCGGTGCCACGGTGCCGATCGCGATCGCGACCGCCCAGACGATGCCGCGGTGAGGCGTCATGAGCCTGGGAGCGTGAACGTCCCACCCCGCCCACTCTGGACCTTCAGGACCTCGACGGCGTTCAGATTCGGATCCGCGCGGAAGCCGACACCGCGCATCTCGCGTTCACCCGGCTCCGTGAGCGTGAACGCCGAGTCCGAGTAGACCTGGTTCCGCGAATGGTCGTACCGGATCATCGGGGTGCGCAGCACCCGCCCGTCGACCGAGGTGATCACGACATTCCCCCAGGCCTCGAGGGTGTTCGCCCGGGTGTCAAAGAGGCCGCGTTCGGCCGTCGCCGTCGCCTCCTTGGCCCCGGTGGCTCCGAAGAAGTCGCCCGTCAGGCCTCGCAACGCGATGCGCGTGTTCTGATTCATGAACAGCGCCGTGTCGCCGAAGATCTCGGCCCGGAGCAGCCCGCCGTCGGTGATCAGCGTGCGGAAGCCGAAGGCGATCTGCTCCGCCGAATCCAAAATGCCGGGGACGCGAGAGCCGTCAGGACGGTCCCCCCCCCCACAGGCCGCCCCGAGGGCGACGATGAGGGCGACCGAGGGCAGGAGCGCGCGCCTCACGCCGCCCCCGCCCGCAGGAGATCATGCAGGTGAACTACCCCAAGGAGGGCGTCCTCGTTCCCCAGCACGGGGAGTGCGACCACCCCGGCCGTCTCCATCAGGTGCACCGCGGCACTCGCGAGGGCGTCCTCGCGGATCGTCCGCGGCGTCCGGGTCATCACGTCCTGCACCGGGAGCGCCAGCACATCAGGGACGCGCTCCATCCATCGGGTGAGATCCCCGGTCGTGATGACGCCGAGGAGCCGATCGGCGGTATCCACGACGCAGCACAACCCCCGCCGCTCCGACAGGACGACCACGGCGTCACGCATCGTGGCGTCGATCGAACAGGTCGGGCGCCCATCGGCGACCATCACGTCGCGAACCCGGAGCAACAGGCGCCGCCCCAACGCGCCCCCCGGATGGAAGCGCGCGAAGTCCTCCGCCCGGAAGCCCTTCAGCTCCAGTAGCGCGACGGCCAGCGCATCCCCGAGGGCGAGCGCGAGCGTCGTGCTGGTCGTCGGCGCGAGATCGTGCGGGCACGCCTCCTCCGCGACCCCGGCGTCGAGGACCACCCGGCACGCCTTCGCCAAGGTCGACGCGCGTCCGCCCGTGATCCCGATGCACGGCACGGCCATGCGCGCGAGTTGCTCCAGCAGCGGGAAGAGTTCCGTCGTCTCGCCGCTCTTGGAGAGGAGGATGGCGACGTCGTGCGGCCCGACGATGCCAAGATCCCCGTGGACGCTCTCCGTCGGGTGAAGGAAGCTCGCCGGGGTTCCCGTGCTGGTCATCGTCGCGGCGATCTTCCGGCCGATCAGGCCCGATTTCCCGATCCCGGCGACGATCACCCGGCCGTGACACTCTGCGAGCAATCGCACCGCCGTCGCGAAGGACGCGTCGAGTCGCGTCGCCGCCGCGTCGAGGGCCGCTCGCTCGAGCTCGAGCACGCGACGGCCGCGAGCGATGATCTGTGCGTCGTCCATCGTCCCGTGCCCGTGGCTACCGCCGGTCATACCGCCTCCTCACGCGCGCGGACATATGTCTCGACCAGCCCGTCCCATTCGCCGCGGGCCCGCAGCAGCGCCTCGCAGAACTCGCGGACCGCCCCCGCGCCACCGGTCCGGGTCAGCTGCAGCGTCGCGACCGCCCGAACCTCCGCCGTCGCATTGCCGACGGCAACCGGGAGTCCGACGCGTCGGAGCGCGCCGAGGTCGGGGAGGTCATCCCCGACGAAGGCCACCGCATCCCAGCCGATCCCGAGCCGATCGAGTAACGCGCCGAGCGCCGGAACTTTCCGCGCGCGTCGGTCCTGAATCACGTCGTCGATCTGCAGCTCCGCCGCGCGCAACGCGACACTCTGCGATTCCCGCCCGGTGATGATCGCGGTGCGCAGCCCGGCCTGTCGGAGGAACGTGATGCCGAGCCCGTCCTGGATGTCGTAGCGCTTGAGCTCCACCCGCGCGCCCCCGGCGTCACCGAGGATGATCCCGCCGTCGGTGAGGACGCCGTCGACGTCAAAGCAGACGAGTCGCACGCGGCGGGCCAGGGCCGGTTCGATGGTCGGGGCGGATACGAGCGTGAGGGGCGTCACCCGCGCGCCGCCTCCCAGACGGCCACACAGCGAGCGACGAGGGCGTCGAGGGCGTCGAGCGGAATCATGTTCGGCCCGTCGCTCGGTGCGTGCGCCGGATCGGGATGCGTCTCCATAAAGAGACCATCCACACCGGCGGCGCAGGCGGCCATCGCGAGCGCCGGGATGAATTCGCGGGCCCCACCCGACGCCCCACCCACGCCCTGTCCGGGACGCTGGACCGAGTGGGTGGCATCGAAGATCACGGGCGCGTCGCAGGCCTCGCGCATCCGCGCGAAGCTGCGCACGTCCACGACGAGGTCGCCATACCCGAAAAAGGTGCCACGCTCCGTCACGGCGACGGGGAGCGGGACGGTCGCGCTGCCGCGGACCTTCGCGACGGCGCCGACGAGTCCCTCGGGGTGCATCCACTGGCCCTTCTTGATGTTCACCGGCTTCCCGGCGGCGCCGGCCGCCTCGAGCAGGTCGGTCTGCCGACAGAGGAAGGCGGGGATCTGCAGGACGTCAGCGACCTGCGCGGCCGAGGCGCACTGGTCAGGGAGATGCACGTCGGTGAGGATGGGGAGCCCCGTCCGACGTCGGACGCGGTCGAGGGCCGCCAGCCCTTCGTCGAGTCCGGGACCGCGTGCCGCCCCGGCATTCGACCGATTCGCCTTGTCGAAGCTCGCCTTGAAGATGATCCCGCCGGGCACGCGCTCCGCGAGCCGGGCGAGATGATCACCCACGCGGAACATCAGGTCGTCGTCCTCGACGACGCAGGGCCCCGCGATCAGGAAGAGCTGGCCGCGCGGAAACGACGCGGCGCTCACTTGGCCCCCGCGGCGGCCCGCCCGCTCATCGCGCGTTGGGCGGCAGCGGCGACAAACGCGGAGAAGAGCGGGTGCGGACGCGTCGGGCGCGACTTGAGCTCCGGATGGAACTGGCAGGCGACGAAGTGCGGGTGCCCCTCGAGCTCGATCATCTCGACGAGCGAGCCGTCGGGCGAGAGGCCCGCGAGCCGCATCCCCGCGGCCTGCAACGTGTCCCGATATTGGTTCGACACCTCGTAGCGGTGCCGGTGCCGCTCGCTGATCTCCGGCTGCCCGTAGATCGCCGCGGCCCGGCTCCCCGCCTTGAGCCGGCACGCATACGCCCCCAGCCGCATCGTCCCCCCCATCTCCTGCACCCCCTGCTGCGATTCGAGGAGCGACACGACGGGATTGGCGCACTCCGGCGCGAATTCGCTGGAATTCGAATCATCGATTCCGCAGACGTAACGCGCGAACTCGATGATCGCGACCTGCATCCCGAGGCAAATCCCGAAGAACGGCACCCCGCCCTCGCGGGCCGCGTGGATCGCCTCGATCATCCCCTCGACGCCACGGACCCCGAAGCCGCCCGGCACGAGCACACCGTCGACCCCGGCGACAAGCGTCCGGGCCGCCGCCGCGTCGGTGAAGAGGTCGCTCGACGTCCACGCGATCTCCACGCCGACGTCGTTGGCGATTCCGCCGTGGATGAGCGCCTCCTGCACGCTCTTGTAGCTGTCGGCGTAGTCGGTGTACTTCCCCACGACCGCGATGCGGACCTTGCGTGCCGGATGGGTCACATGGCGGACCATCGCGGACCAAGCGGTGAGGTCGGGTTCCTTCGTTTCGAGCCCGAGCCGACGGCAGACGAGCGCGTCGAAGCCCTGTTGCCGGAAGACGAGCGGAATCTCGTAGATTGTCGAGACGTCGGGGCTCTCGATCACCGCGTCGAATTCGACGTTGCAGAAGAGCCCGATCTTCCGTTTCACGTCGTCGCTGAGCGGCCGTTCGGTCCGGCAGATCAGCACGTCGGGCTGGATGCCGATCTCCATCAGGTCACGGACGGAGTGCTGCGTCGGCTTGGTCTTCACTTCCCCTGCGGCCGCGATGTATGGCACGAGGGTGAGGTGCACGAAGACGGTATTCTCGCGTCCCACGTCGTGGCGGAACTGGCGAATGGCTTCGAGGAACGGGAGCGACTCGATGTCGCCCACCGTGCCGCCGACCTCCACCACGACGACGTCGTTCCCGGGCGCGACGCGGCGCACCGCGCTCTTGATCTCGTCCGTGATGTGCGGGATCACCTGCACGGTGCTGCCGAGGTACTCGCCCCGGCGCTCCTTGGTGATGACGTTCGAGTAGATCCGTCCCGTCGTGATGTTGTTCGCCTGCGTGAGCGGGCGATCGATGAAGCGCTCGTAGTGGCCGAGATCGAGGTCGGTCTCGGCGCCGTCGTCGGTGACGAAGACCTCGCCGTGCTGGAAGGGCGACATCGTCCCCGGATCCACATTGAGATACGGGTCGAGCTTCATCATCGTGACCGCGAGGCCGCGTTCGACGAGGAGGCGCGCCAGCGACGCGGCGGCGATGCCCTTGCCGAGGGAGGAGACGACGCCGCCGGTGACGAAGATGTACTTCGGGGCGGCTTGCGCAGGAGTCGGGGTCATCAGGCGGTTCCAGCCGCGAGTGCGGCCCAGTGAGTGTTGGCGCGGAGTAAGTCGTCCTCGGTGTTCACTTCGCCCCACGAGGGGGCGTCGACGATCGCGACGCCCATCGCGAGACCGGCGGCGAGCGCACGGAGCTGTTCCAGCCGCTCCACGAGTTCGAGCGGGTGCGGCGGGAGCGACACCCAACGCGCGAGCGCGTCGCGGCGCGCGGCATAGATCCCCATATGCTGCAGCACCA
>JARIFA010000044.1 GCA_031127075.1 Gemmatimonadota bacterium
CGAGGAACCGCTCGCGCATCGCCGCGAAGTCGTAGCGCGCACGGAACTCCCCCGCACTCATCCCAAGCAGCATCCGAACGTGGCGCCCGAAGCTCTGCGGCGAGGAATAGCGAAGCGCGTGAGACACGCCGGCGAGCGAGTGACCGGGATTCTCGAGGAGGCGCGTCGCCCGCAACAATCGCGCATAACAGAGATACTGCTTCGGGGCCGGGAGCCCCGCGCGATGAAACCGGCTCATCAGGGTACTCGGCAGGATTCCGAGACGAATCGCCAGGGTACGGATGGTGCTGACACGCTCCGCGCGGACGAAGATCGCTTCGAAGAAGCGCCATCCCTCAGGTGTCATCTCCCCGATCTCCGCGCGCACCGCATCGAGACACTGCTGGTCGACCTCGGCGAGGAGTTCACCGCCGAGGAGCTGTCGCAGACGGTTCCATCCCGCAGGGATGCGGACATCGACGATGCGGGTGACGCCCGCGTTGCCGAGGTGGAGGAGGGATTCCGCCGTCGGTGGGACCGCGCCGAGCAAGGCGACGGTGGGGACACTCGGGAATTCGCGCACGAGCGTCGCCATCTGCCGCTCCTGTGTGTCACGTCCGCAGCGGGCCACAGAGACGAGGACCGCGCTGACACGCCGCCGCCGGAGTTCGTCGTGCACACCCGCGACCGATTCGCGATGGATGGTGCGATAGAGGCCGGCACCCGCCGCATCGACGCGGAGACGCTCCTCGGGTTCGAGGACGGTCACGACGGGGGCGGTGAGCGCGCGGGGGGCGAGGGTCACAGGAGCACTCCGAGGATGAGAGGGTCGCGATTGTTCGATGACACGGAGAGCCTGTCGGTGATCGGTCACCCGCCCGTCACCGACACTGTATCGAATCCCACGAGCGCGTCATCGGAATCCGGACGGCGCGTCATCGCCATCGTCCGCTATATTGATGTCACGGTTCCGTCGGACGATCGCGTCGCGGGGATGTCGCCTGCGCCGAGGAAAGTCCGGGCTCCTTGGACACGCTGCCAGGTAACGCCTGGGCACGCCGCAGGGCGTGACGGATAGTGCAACAGAGAGCAGACCGCCGATGTCTTCGGGCATCGGTAAGGGTGAAAGGGTGGGGTAAGAGCCCACCGCGATCGTGGTAACACGGTCGGCATGGCAAACCCCAGCGGGAGCAAGGCCGAATAGGCGGCGAGCAGCAGTCCTCTGCGATCAAGACGCCGCGGGTTGGCCGCTAGAGCAGTCGGGCGACCGGCTGCCGAGAGAAATGATCGTCCGGTGCTTTCGGGCACCGACAGAACCCGGCTTATAGACGGAACCGACGGGTGATGGTGGTGTGGGATGGGCGGGGGAATGAGTCCCTCGCCCATCCTGCGTTCCCAGGTGAGGGAGGTCTCGTGCATCGGATCGGGATGAGCGGTACCGTGGTGACGGGTGTGCGGTGGGTACGCCGCGCGGCCGCTGTGGTGCTTCCGCAGGTGGAGATGCTGGCCCCACGTGTGTGCGTGGCGGCCCTGCTGATCACTGGCGCCTGTCGACCGATTGCTGTCGTCGTGACACCTCCTCCTTCGCCGCCGACTGCCCCAATTGCTCCGAATATCAGTGGTCCATGGAATATCACTAGCGGACAATTGATGTCTTATAAGCTTTACGTTGATGTTGTTGTGATGGCGCGATATATCGATTCTTTGTCAAATATTAGACCTGTTTTCGATTCTTCTTCGAGCGAAGCGGAGATCACGTGGTCGAACAGGACCTCGACGCGATGGAATGGACAGCTCACGAGCTTCTCGTCGGGTCCCAGCGCCGGTCGGAATGCACCGATGAACGGTGTTCAGTACCCTGTGGCCCTCACCTTTTCCGCGCGCACCCCAGAGGGCCCCTGGGTACGGACCGCCCCAGGTGAATCGGATTGCTCGGTCGAATCGGCCATTGCCGCCATTGGACGAGAAGTCGTCATCCCGGTTCCGGCGCGAATCCGGCGCGATGCCATTTGGCACGATTCGTCGAGCATCACTGCTTGCCGCGATTCGATCCCGCTGGAGGTGACCTCGGTGCGACGCTACCGCGTCCTGGAGGCCGTAGCGGTCGGGAATGACGTGCAGCTACTGATCGAACGGACGACCACCACAAGTCTCCGTGGCATCGGTCGGCAGCTGGGTGAGCCGATCACAATCACCGGACGTGGGAGCGGGACGATGCGATTCACCCTCGCCCGGGCCGATGGATTCATCGTCACCGGCGAGGGTGAGCAGACGCTCGACCTTCGACTCGAAGGGCGTCGGCGGACCCAGGAGGTCCGCCAGACGACGCGCCTCCGTGTGCGGCGGCCCTAGGCCACCGCGACACGGGTCAATCCACCAGACGCAGCGGCATCAGCAGGCAGAGATACTTCGCCGGATCTGACCACCCGTCCGGCTCCAGCGTCGACGCGCGCTCCGGAGCGCGGAACGTCATCCGCACCTCATCGGTCGGCATATAGCGAAGGATCTCCAGCAAATACGCGGCGTTGAAGCCGATATCCATCGGATCACCGTCGTAACGGATCGGCATCTCGTCCTGGGCCTCGCCGAGGTCTGGTGTGCTGACCGAGAATTTGAGCATCCCCGTGTTAAACGAGAGCCGGATGCGATGCGTCTGATCGGACGCGACCACGCTCATCCGCTTCAGTGCGCCCACGAGCCCGGCACGGTCGAGGGTCGCGACCTTGTCGTTGTCCTTCGGGATCACTTGGTCGTAGCTCGGATACGGACCCTCGATGAGGCGCGTGAAGACCGAGGTGAACGGTGACCGGAAGCCGAGGTGGTTCTCGCCCTGCGCGACCTCCAGCTCCTCCTCGGCCGCGAAGAGCCGTCGAATCTGCTCGAGCGCCTTGGGGGGGATGATGAGATCGGCCTTCTTCGCCCCGGTAACCGGGACCTCCATCTTCGCGAGGCGGTGGCCGTTCGTCGCGACCATCCGCATCGCATCTGGACGCAGCTCCCAGAGGACCCCATTCAAGATCGGGCGGCTCTCCTCCGTGCTTGCCGCGAACGCCGTATGCCCGATGAGCTTCTGCAGATCGCCTGACGGGATCTTGAGTGCCTTGTCGAAGTTGATCGCCGGGAAGCTCGGGAATTCCGACTTCGGGAGTCCGAGGAGCTTGAACTTGGAGCGCCCGCACTCGAGGGTGATGCGCTGGTCGCCGGTCGCCGTGATGCGGACCGGGGCCGCCGGGAGCTCGCGCGCGATTTCACTGAGTTTCCGCGCCGGAATCGTGATCGCACCGACCGCGTCGACATCAGCGGTGACCTCCGTGCTGACCGCGATATCGAGGTCGGTTCCGGAGATGCGGATCCCCTTGTCCGTGGTCTGGATCAGGAGATTCGCGAGGACGGGAAGGGTCGTCTTGGACGGCACCGCCGGGGTGACGGCGGCAAGGCCTTCCTGGAGCTTCTCGCGTGTGATGGTGAATCGCATGGGGTCGCGGGTGCGGTGTGGGAATCGGGCGGATGCCTGCGGTTCCTGTCTCTATTCTATCTCAAAGACGTCGTAGCAGTAGGCCGGTGTGGATTGTGGACAGATCGTGCAACTGCTTGTCCGGCCGTCGTGCGTCGGGGTGTCCTTCACGTGCGGTGTCAGGTGGAACGTCTGCGGAACATCGGGGAAAACCGCTCCCATCCTCGGCGCGATGTGGATGGGTGGGGGATTCAGGTGGAGACTTTCAACGTTTCCCGCAGACGTTCCACACGGTTTTGGAACTCATCGCTCTCCGCCATCATGGCCTCCGCCCGCTCGAGGGAGTGGATGACGGTGGAGTGATCCCGCCCACCGAAGGCGAGACCGATCTCGACGAGCTGCATCCCGAGCACCTCCCGGGCGAGGAACATCGCCACCTGCCGCGGGATGGTGAGGGTCTTCGTCCGGGTCTTGGACTGCAATCCCTCGACCGTGATGCCCCATTCCGCCGCGACGAGCCGCTGCGTCGTCGCCATCCGATCCTGTCGCCCGGTCGTGGTGGCGCCACCATCATTCGATCGCAGCTTGTCCCGCAGCGCCTCCCGGGCCAGGTCCACGGTGATCGGGCGATGCTTCAGTGAGGCGAAGGCGAGGAGCTTAATGATGGAGCCTTCGAGCTCACGGACATTCGACCGGACGTGGTCGGCGATGAAGTGCAGGACCTCGTCCGGGATCGTATGCTCGAGGTGGTCCATCTCCGCCTTGCGGCGGAGGATGGCGATCCGGTGCTCCAGGTCTGGGGCGCCGACGTCGGCGACCATCCCCCAGGCGAAGCGGGAGGCGAGACGCGCCTCGAGCTTCGGGATCTCGGAGGGGGGCCGATCCGAGGTGAGGACGATCTGGCGTCCCGCCTCATAGAGAGCGTTGAACGTATGGAAGAACTCCTCCTGCGTGGAGTTCTTGCCGCCGATGAAATGGACGTCGTCGACGAGGAAGAGGTCGGTCTCACGGTAGCGGCGCCGGAAGTCGTGCATGGCGCCCTTGCCGATCGAGGTGATGACGTCGTTGGTGAACTGCTCGGTGGTGATGTAGGTGACGCGGGTGTTGGGCGCGCGCTTGATGATCTCGTGCGCGATAGCCTGCATCAGGTGGGTCTTGCCGAGTCCAGTGGGCCCGTAGAAGAAGAGGGGGTTGTATGTCTTCCCTGGGGCCTGCGAGACCGCCATCGCGGCGGCAGCGGCGAGGTCGTTGGATTTCCCGATGACAAACGAATCGAAGGTGTACCGTTCGTTCAATGAGCTCAGCGTGACATTCGGCCGTTGCTCTTCTGGCTTTATAGTGGCTCTTTCCTGTCCTGGTTGTGGGACGAAAAGGTCCATTTGTGACCGCTGAACTCTCTCCGCCTGAACGGTCAACCTGATTCGCACGGGATGACCCATCGCGATAGACGCCATGGACTCGATCACCGGCGCGTGCTTGCTCTCGTTCCACTCGACCGAGAACTGGTCGGGGGCGTTGAGGGTCAGCGTGTCGTTGGTGTATTCGACCGGGGTCAGCGGGACCAGCCAGGTGTCGACGGCGTGATCCGGGAGCTGCGTCCTGACCTGCGTCAGCAGGCGGGTCCAGACGTCAGCGGGAGAGAGCGACATTACAGGGCAAACCGGTCGTTCGAGTAACGGATAGCAGAGGGACGGCGAACCTACCCGAGCGATGTGGATAAGTCAACATTCGAGAATGCGAGCCAGTCTCCGAACCGAAGGGTCCGGGTTGACCTAAGCCTCGGTCCAGAATACGTTTACGGACTCTGGACCGACCGCGGTCCTCTTGTCTTTTCGATTTACGGAGTCACGATGGGTAAGCCGACATATCGTCCGCGCAACAAGCGCCGGATCAAGACGCATGGGTTCCGCGCGCGGATGGAGACCAAGTGGGGGCGCGAGGTGCTGAGCCGCCGTCGCAAGAAGGGGCGGAAGCAGCTCACCGTGAAGCTCCCGTCCAAGTACGCTGGCGCCTGAGTCGTCGGGGCGGATCCCGCCGACAGGACGGTTGACGCGCACCGCCGATCTCGAGGCGGTGCGACAGACAGGGAAGCGAATCCGGACTGCCACACTGGAGCTCCGGACCCTCGCTTCCCTTCGGCGTCTTCCCCGGGTCGGTGTCATCGTCCCACGGCACAAGCAGTCCGCCGTCGCCCGGAACCTCGTGAAGCGTCGCATCCGCGAACTCATCCGGCAGTCGCTCTGGCCGATGCTCGTCACACAGCCGCCGCGCGACGTGGTCGTGCGAGCCACTCCGGCCGCGTACGGCGTCCCCATCGCGACCCTCGCGGCCGATCTCGCGCAGGCGATGCGGCGGTTGGGGACCACCCCACCTGCCACCTGAACCGGACGCCCCCGACCGATGCGCATGCTCTTCGTGGCGATCGTCCGGGCGTACCAGCTCTTCCTCTCCCCGCTCCTTCCGCCCTCATGTCGCTATCATCCGACGTGTTCGCAGTACGCGATCGAGGCGCTGCAGGGGCACGGGGCCTGGCGTGGCGGCTGGCTCGCCGTGCGTCGCATCGCCCGCTGCCACCCGTTCCGTGCCGGCGGGTTCGATCCGGTCCCACCTCCCCCTTCCGCCCCTTCCCGCCGTGATGGATAAGCGCTTCTTCCTCGCGATCCTCCTCACCGGAGTGATCCTACTCATCACGCCGGTTCTCTTCCCGGTCGCGCGGCCGACCCCAGTGGCACCGAGCGGCGCCACGACCACGACGGGGGCCACCCCGCCCTCCGCACCCGGTGCGCCGACGAGCGCCACTGCCGCCACGACGATCGGCCCGGCGACCTCAACCGCGACGACGCCCGCGACCGACACCGTCGTGCGCCCGCCGATCCGTACCATCCGCCTCGCCAACCGGCTCGCACGCTACGATCTCTCCTCCGGGGGCGCCGCGCTCCTCACCGCCGAACTGCCGGCGTACCAGAAGCTCGGCGGAACCACCGGGCCGGTCCAGCTCGCTGCGCCCGATGGTGCTCTTCTCCGCTATCGACTCGTCGCGGGCGGCGACACGATCCGTTTCGACGCGCTGCCCTTCACGGCGGTCGAGGATCAGGACGCCGGCCGGCCGCGCGTGCGCTTCTCGGCGCCCGTGGGTGCCGGCACCATCAGCGTCACTTACACGCTGAGTGACACCAACTATCTCGCGACGGTCGCCGTGCGCGCCGAGGGGATTCCCACCCCGGCGTTCCTCCTCACCGACCTCCCGACGGGATTCCTCTCCCAGGAGCGTGACTCCGTCGACGACCAGCGGCACCTCGCCTACGCGATGCGCACCGCGGCGCGCGGCGCCGAGCGCATCGATTTCCGCAAGCCGGACGCCGGCGAGCGGATGATCCGTAGCGGCCCATTCACCTGGGCGGTCGCGAAGAGTAAGTACTACCTCGTCGGCGTCGTCGCCGTCGATACGAACGCCTCCTCCTTCGCGGAGGTGCAGGTCACCGGCGCCGCGCGGGTGAACCGCGTCGCTTCGCGCGCGACGGCCACGGTCGTCTCGCCGTTCCCGGTGGGCGGGGCGGGGCTCTCCTTCGAGCTCTACGCCGGCCCGCAGGAATGGACGCGCCTCATCGCGATGGGACGCGAGTTCGAGCACACGAACCCGTACGGCGGCTGGATCAGCGGGATCGTGCAGCCCTTCGCCACGATCGTGATGCGCCTCCTCCTCTGGCTGAAGGGGACGCTCGCCATCTCCTACGGCTGGATCCTCGTCCTCTTCGGTGTGACGATCCGCCTCCTGATGTGGCCGCTCAACTCGAAGATGATGCGCTCGAGCATCCAGATGCAGCGCATCGCCCCGTTGATCCAGGGGGCGCAGGACAAGCACAAGGGCGATCCGGAGAAGCAGCGCGAGGCCGTGATGAAGGTCTATGCGGAGGCGGGGATCAGTCCCTTCGCACCGCTGGCGGGCTGCCTCCCGATGCTCCTGCCGATGCCGATCCTCTTCGCGCTCTTCTTCGTCTTCCAGAACACGATCGAGTTCCGTGGCGTGCCGTTCCTGTGGCTCCCCGACATCTCGGTGAAGGATCCGTACTACATCGTCCCACTCCTGATGGGCGCCTCGATGTACGCGCTCTCGTGGATCGGGATGCGGAACTCGCCGCCGAACCCGCAGGCGAAGATGATGAGCTGGCTGATGCCGGTGATGATGACGGTGTTCCTCTTCAACTTCGCGTCGGGGCTCAACCTCTACTACGCGGTCCAGAACCTCGCGGCGCTCCCGCAGCAGTGGTTGATCGCGAATGAGCGCGGCAAGGCGCCCGCCAAGGTCGCTGGTGGGGGCGCCGCCAAGGCCCGCTGATCCGCGCGGCGACACCATCGTCGCCACCGCGACGGCGCCGGGACGCGGTGCCCTCGCGGTCATCCGGGTGAGCGGTCCCGACGCGCACTCGATCGCGCGCCGCTGCACGATCCCCTGGCCCACCACCGCGCGGCAGGTCACCCGCGTGCGGCTCCACGCGCCCGCCCGCCCGGACACGCCGCTCGACGAGGCGATGATCACCTGGTTCGCCGCACCGCGCTCCTTCACGGGTGAGGACCTCGTCGAGTACACCGTGCACGGTGGGGCCTTCGTCCCCGCCGCCGTCCTGGCCGCCCTCGTGGCGGCGGGGGCACGCCCGGCGCTCCCCGGGGAGTTCACCGAACGCGCCGTGCGGAACGGCAAACTCGACCTCCTGCGTGCAGAGGCGATCGGCGATCTCATCGACGCCCGCACTGCGGCGAGTCACCGGCTCGCGCTGCGGCAGCTCGACGGGGTCCTCACCCGCCATCTCGCCGCCCTCCGCGACGCGGTGCTCGGCGCGGAGGCGCTCATCGCCTACGACCTCGACTTCCCATCCGAGGACGACGGGCCGCTCGATCCGACGCGCGTGCTCGCCGCCGTCGATGCGACACTCACAGCGCTCGACACACTGCTCGCGACCCTCCCACAGGCCGCGTTGGGACGCGATGGGGTGATGGTGGTGCTGGCGGGTGCCCCGAACGCCGGAAAATCCTCGCTGTTCAACGCACTCGTCGGCGAATCGCGCGCACTGGTGAGCGAGGTGCCCGGCACCACACGGGATGCCATCGAGGTCCTGCTCGACGATGATCCGTGGCCGATCCGGCTCGTCGACACCGCGGGGCTCCGTTCAAGTGATGACCGGGTGGAGCGGCTCGGGATCGAGGTGAGTCATCGGCGACTCGCGGAGGCGCAGGTGGTGCTCGTCTGTGGCGAGGACGACGCGTCGCTCGCGCGCGGGGTGGTCGAGGTGCGCGCGCACAGCGCGGCCCCGCTGGTTCGTGTGCGGACGAAGGGGGATCGCGCGACGGACACTAGGCCGGCAGCCATCGATGCACGCGAGGTGTCCGAGCCGATGGCATCGCGGCCCATCGGGTCGCAGCCTATCGCGTCGCCGCGCGCATCAACGGCGGTCGATGACGTCCCGATCACGGTGAGTGTGGTGACGGGGAACGGGCTCGCCGCGCTCCGCAATGCGCTTCGTGCCACGGTGCGTGCGACGACGCCGGACCCCGCGGAGTCGGCGCCGGTGGTGACGCGGGCCCGACATGTCGCCGCCCTCACCACGGCGCGCGCGGAGCTGCAGGCGTTCCGCGGGGCGTGGGCGGAGGGTGCGTTGCCGGTGCCCGTCGCCGCGACCCATCTGCGGGCGGCGACCCTCGCACTCGACGAGCTCCTTGGCGCGTTCGACGTCGAGGAGGTGCTGGACCGCGTCTTCCGCGCCTTCTGCATCGGGAAGTGAGGTCCTGAAATGACGACGCGCGGCCGGCCCCGGAGCCGGTCGCGCGCGTCCACCGCGAGGGATCCGTCCGCTGTTAGGCGGTGCGGGCCGCCGCGTCGGTGAAAGCCATCAGTTCCTGCGCGTCGGCGCGGAGCGCCCACGCGATGCCACGTTCCCGCACCGCCTCCTCGACCATCTGCGCGCCAAGGAAATAGCCGGCGCGCTCGGGGAGGACATATCGCTGGACGGTCCGGGCCTCGTCGCTCATCCCACCCGAGAGCCAGCGGAGCCGCAGCCCGAGGCCGGTGCGATCGAGATCGGGGGCGACGAGGCGACGCAGCACCCCCTCGAGTTCGCGCACCCGCGCGTACTGCCGCCGATCGAACCCGAAGTACTCCCACTCGGCGTGGCCGGGTGAGAGGGCACGGGCCGCCTGCACGGCGAGGCCCTCGTTGACGAGGTGCTCACGGAGGGAGACGAGCTTGCCGGTCTGCCAGTAGGAGTAGAAGCCCTGCTGCGCCTGCACCACGCGTCGGAGCTCGGCGCGGCTGGTGGGCGCCGTGTAGCGGACGGCGTGCGCGATCTCGTGCGCGAGCCACATCGGGAGGAGCTCGGGGTCGAGACCGAGTCCGTGCGTGGCGGCGTTCGCGACGCCCGTGAAGTGTTCGAGGCAGACGAAGGCGGTCGCGCGCCCGTCGACGACGAGCTCCCCGGCGTTCGCGGCGCCGACACCGACCATCAGGACGACATCGACGGGGACGTCGAGCTCGAAGGCCTCGACGCAGGCGGCCTCGGCGCGGGCCGCGAGCGCGGCGACGTCGAGGCGCGCGAGGAGGTCGTGGAGATCGTGCCGGTCGGCGCGCACGGTGTCGCGCACGACTTCGTGAAAGTGCGGCCCCGTGGGCTCGATGACGTAATTGTGCCAGTACGCGCTGAGGAGCGCGCGGTGCGACTCGAAGTAGCGATGGTACCCGGCGACGGGATCAGCACCCGCGATGGCGTCGAGGAACTCGGGTACGAGATTGATTAGCACGGGCCGAAGGATACGGCCTCACGTGATTCCGGACAAGGACACGGGAGGGGAGGCAAGAAGCTGAATGCTGGAAGCTGGAAGTTGAACAGCCAGCCGCGGCAGACGTTTCGCTTTAAGCCTTCAGCATCGAGCCTCTCGCTTACTTCGTCCCAAACAACCGATCTCCCGCGTCGCCCAACCCCGGCAGGATGTAGCCGTGCGCGTTGAGTTCGCGGTCGAGGGCGGCGGTGAAGATCGGCACGTCGGGATGGGCCGCGTGCAGACGGCGGACACCCTCGGGGGCGGCGACGAGGCAGAGGAAGGTGAGGCGCGTCGCGCCACTGCGCTTGAGTGCGGTCACCGCATTCACTGCGCTCCCGCCGGTGGCGAGCATCGGGTCGAGGAGGAAGACGTCGTGTGTTGCGATCCCCGGCGGCACCTTGAAGTAGTACTCGACGGGCGCGAGCGAATCGTGATCGCGATAGAGCCCGATGTGCCCGACGCGCGCATCGGGGATGAGCGCGCGGATCCCGTCGACCATCCCGAGGCCGGCGCGGAGGATCGGGACGAGGATCGGCGGCGTCGCGAGCTGTTCCCCCGGCGTCGTCTCGAGGGGCGTCGAGACTTCGATCGGCGTGAGCGCGAGCTGTTGGGTCGCCTCGTACGCCAGGAGGGTGGCCAGCTCGGAGACGAGCTCCTGGAAGAGCTTCGTCGGCGTGGCGCGGTCGCGCAGCAGGGCCATCTTGTGCCGCACGAGCGGGTGGGCGACGACGGTGCAGCCGGGGAGTGCAGGGGTGGTCGTCATGGTCGAGAAGCTAGTATCTTCGCCCGCATGAAAGAATATCAGGCCGTGATCCTCCGTCTCACCCGGCATCAGCGCGAGGACGAGGACGCGCTCACGGACCTCCTGAACGAGCGGAGCCGTGGCGGCTGGCATCCGGCCCAGCTCGCGCAGGACGCGGCGCGCCTGACGATCATCTTCGCTCGCGACGCCGAACCCGAGCGCTGACCCGCTCGCGTCGCCGCGCACCTCTCCCGCCTCCGACCATACCCCCACGTGCGACTTGAGTTCATCGGTGCAGCCCGTGAGGTCACCGGGTCGGCCCATCTCGTGCAGGTGGCCGGCCGCACGATCCTCCTCGACTGCGGCCTCTTCCAGGGGCGTCGCCGCGACGTCGCGCACCGGAACCGCCAGCTGCCGATCCCCGTCGACCAGCTCGACGCCGTCGTCCTCTCGCACGCCCATATCGACCACGCGGGGCGGCTCCCCTTCCTCGTGAAGGAGGGGTTCCGCGGCGACATCCACGCCACCGCCGCCACGCGCGATCTCTGCGAGGTGATGCTCGCCGACTCGGCGCACATCCAGCAGAAGGACGCCGAGTTCCTCGCGCGGCGGAAGCGCGAGGCCGCGGACCCCCTCTATACGCTGCGCGACGTCTCGACGATGCTCACGCAGATGCGGCCGCACGGCTACCGCGAGCGGTTCGAGGTCGTGCCCGGTGTCTGGGCGCGTTTCACCGACGCGGGCCACATCCTCGGCTCCGCCTCCATCGAACTCGAGTGGATGGAGGGCGGGACGCGCCGGCGTCTGGGCTTCAGCGGGGACATCGGGCGGAGTGGGCTCCCGATCATCCGCGACCCCGAACCGGTCGAGCAGGTCGACTGGCTCCTGATGGAATCGACGTACGGCGACCGCGATCACACCGACGTGGCCGGCGCGCGCGAGGCGCTCGCCCAGGTGGTGCGCGAGACCGTCAAGCGCGGCGGGCGCGTGTTCATCCCCGCGTTCGCCGTGGGACGCACCCAGGAGCTCGTCTACGACCTTCACCAGCTCGTGCACGAGGGGCGCATCCCGAAGATCCCGGTGGTGATCGACTCCCCGCTCGCCTCCGAAGCGACGCAGGTGTTCCGGGAGCACACGGAGGTCTTCGACCGCACCGAGGCATTGGTCCGGGCACACACCGCCCGCACGGAGGACCTCTTCGCCTTCGACCTGCTGCGGTTCACGCCGGACGTGGAGGACTCGAAGGCGATGATGCGGCAGCCGGGCCCGAAGGTGGTGATCGCGGCGTCAGGGATGGTGGAGTCGGGGCGGATCCTGCATCACCTCGCGCATGGGGCGAGCGATCCGCGCAACACGATCCTGATCGTCGGCTTCCAGGCGGAGCACACCTTGGGGCGGCGCATCGTCGAGCGGCGGCCGGTGTTGAATGTCTTCGGGGACGAGGTGCCGCTCCGGGCGCAGGTGGAGGTCCTCACCGGGTACAGCGCCCACGCCGACCGGTCCGAACTGCACGCCTGGCTCGACGCCGTGCGCGCGACCTCCCCGCAGCTCGCAGACGTGATCCTCGTTCACGGGGAGCGGACGGCGCAGGATGCCTTCGCCGCGCGGCTCACCGCGGCCGGATATCGCACGCACGTCCCCGAGCCGGGATCGCACCTCGTCCGATGAGCGGTGGGCGCCGCTAGCTTCCGCGCATGACCGCCGTGCCATCCCCCTCGCGTCCCCGTCGTGCGCGTCTCGCGTTCGGCGCGTTCGGCGCGGCGTTGGTGGTCGGATGGATCGGATCACTCGCCGGCGTGCTCTGGCACGCGGCCCGCGACCGCGCCGAGCCGGCGGATGCGATCGTCGTCCTCGGCGCCGCGCACTACCTCGGCCGGCCCTCCCCGGTGCTCCGCTCGCGGCTCGACCAGGCGGTCGCGCTCCACGCCCGTGGCGTGGCCCCCGTCGTCGTCCTCACCGGGGGCACCGCGCCAGGTGACACGACGAGCGAGGCGGCGGCGGGGTTCGCGTATCTCCGGCGGCGCGGGATCCCGGCTGACGCGCTCCTGATGGAGCAGGAGGGGCGGACGACGAGTGAATCCCTGCGTGCCGTGCGAACCCTGCTCGCCGATCGTGGACTCACGCGCGTCGTCCTCGTCTCCGATCCTTTCCATCTCCTTCGGGCGCGCCTCGTCGCCCGGCGGTTCGGGTTGTACGCCGTGACCTCACCCGCACTGGGCGAGGCGGAGCGCCTCGCCGTGCTCGTCCGGCGCCATCCGGTGTACCTCCTCTCGGAGTCGGTGAAGGCCCCGATCGCCTGGCTCACCGGCCGCTGATCCCGCGTCGCGCGCCAGATCGCGCGCGCCACCCTCTTCGTCGCCTCGTCATCTTTCCCTGATGCAGATCCCCGTCGACACCTCCACGCTGCCCAACGGCCTCCGCGTGATCCTCTCCGAGGACCACGCGACGCCGGTCGTGGCCGTCAATCTCTGGTACCACGTCGGCTCCGCGAACGAACGCGCGGGCCGCACCGGCTTCGCGCATCTCTTCGAGCATATGCTCTTTCAGGGGAGCGAGCACGTCGGCGCGAACGAGCACTTCGAGCTCGTGCAGCGGGCCGGCGGCACGCTCAACGGCTCCACCTGGCTCGACCGGACGAACTACTACGAGACGATGCCGTCGCATCAGCTCGAGCTCGCCCTCTGGCTCGAGGCGGACCGGATGGCGCGGCTCCTCCCGGCGATGACCCAGGAGAAGCTCGACACGCAGCGCGACGTCGTGAAGAACGAGCGGCGCTGGTCCGTCGACAACCAACCGTACGGCACCTGGTGGGAGAAGCTCCCGGCGCTCTGCTTCCCGCCGGAGCATCCGTTCCATCACTCGCTGATCGGCTCGATGGAGGACCTCACCGCGGCGAGCCTCGAGGATGTCGCCGAGTTCTTCCGAACCTACTACACGCCGGACAACGCGGTGCTCACGATCGCGGGGGACTTCGAACCGGCGGCGGCGCGCGCGATGGTGGAGCGCCATTTCGCTCCGATCCCGCGTGGCGCTGGGCGGCCGGCGCTCCCGTCGATGGCGGTGCCGCCGCAGTTCGGTGCACCGCGCCGCGAGGTGGTGCCCGATGCGGTGGTGGCGACGCGGATCCTCCTCGCCTTCCGTGTGCCGGCGGCGGGGACGCCCGAGTGGTACACCGCGAGCCTCCTCGCCGCCGTGCTCGGCAACGGCGAAGGGAGCCGGCTCCCACGTGCGCTCGTGCGCGAGCAGGCGATCGCCTCCGAGGCGACCGCCTATACCTTCGATCTGCACAAAGGGAGCGACCTCCTGGTGATCGATGTGGTCGCGCGGCCCGGGGTCGCCCCGGACGCGATCGAGGCGGTGGTCGTCGCCGAGGTGGACCGGTTGATCCGGGACGGGGTGAGCACCGAGGAGCGCGGGCGCGCGCTCGCGCTCCTCGAGACCGGGTGGATCGCGGGGCTGCAGTCGGCGGGGGCGCGGGCCGACCGGCTCTCGCAGTTCGCGACGTATCGCGGCGACGCCGCGCTTGTGAATGCGGAGCCCGAGCGGCACGCGGCGGTGACCGTCGAGGCGCTCGGAGCGTTCGTCCGCGAGTGGCTCGTCGAGACGAATCGGGCGACGCTGCTGTACGTGCCGCAGCCCACACCCGCCGCGGAGGCCGCATGACCGCGCTCCCGCGTCCGACGGCGGGCGCGCCCCGACCGTACGACTTCCCTGCGGTGCATCGCGATGTGCTATCCAACGGCATCCGGCTGCTCGTCGTCCCGATGCCGCGGCTTCCCCTCGTGACGGTGTTGGCCCTGGTGGACGCCGGCGCGGCGACAGAGCCCGTGGCGCAGGCCGGGGTGGCCGAGCTCACCGCGCGCACCCTGATGGAGGGGACCGGACTCCTCGACGGGGCCGCGGTGGTCGAGGCGTTCGAGCGACTCGGGACGGCGGTGAGCACCTGGGCCGATTGGGATGACAGCGGGGCGTCCTTCACGGTGACGCGTTCGCGCCTCGATGCCGCCCTCGCGCAGTTCGCCGACGGGCTCCGGGCGCCGCGATTCCCGGCGGCGGATGTCGCGCGCCGCCGCGACGAACGGCTCGCCGACCTGCAGCAGCAGCTCGCGGAGCCGCGCGGCCTCGCGGACGAGCGGTTCGACGGCTTCCTCTATGCGCCGACGTCGCGGTACGCGCGTCCCCTCGGCGGCACCGCCGCGACCGTGTCGGCGTTGGATGACGCCGCCGTGCGCGCCTTTCACGCCACGCGCTACGGGCCGGCCGTCACCAGCCTGCTCTTCGTCGGTGACATCACACCGGAGGATGCGCGGGCGATGGCGGAGCAGCGGTTCGGGTCGTGGCGCACCACCGCCACCGCCGCGCCGACCCCGGAGGCGACGGTGGCGCGCGCGCCGCGCCACGCCGTGCTCGTCGCCAAGCCTGACGCCCCGCAGTCGGAACTCCGCGTCGGGCATCACGGGGTCCCGCGCGCCCATCCCGATTACCTCGCCATCGTCGTGATGAATGCCGTGCTCGGCGGGCTCTTCTCGTCGCGCATCAACCTTAACCTCCGCGAGCGGCACGCCTTCACGTACGGGGCGTCGTCGGGGTTCGAGTGGCGCCGGTCGGCCGGCTCGTTCGTGGTGCGGACGGCGGTGAAAACCGAGGTGACGGCGCGTGCGCTCGAGGAGATCCTGCGTGAGATCGACGGGATGCGCGCCGCGCCACCGACTCCGGCGGAGGTCTCCCTCGCGACCGACTATCTGGCAGGCGTCTTCCCGATCCGCTTCGAGAGCACGTCCGCCGTCGCGGGCGCGCTCGCGAACGCGACGAGCTTCGGGCTCCCCGACGACTGGTTCTCGACGTACCGAGACCGCATCCGCGCGATCACGCCGGCGCAGGTGCACGCCGCGGCGCAGGCGCATCTGCATCCTGATCGGCTCCTGGTGCTCGCGGTGGGGGATGCCCCCGCGATCGCCGACTCGGTGGCGGCGCAGGGGGTCGGCCCCGTGACGACCGTCGCAGCGGAGTACGATCCGACGGAGGCGCGATGAACGAGCCGGGGCGAGTGGGCGGCGCGCGCGCGTGGCAGTATCGCTTCCTCGACGCCCATGTCGATCAGGTGCGCTATCCCGATGGGACGGTGGGGGAGCAGGTGTTGATCCATCATCCGGGCGCCGCCGCCGTCGTGCCGTTCCTGAGCGATCCGCGTGGCGACGATCCACAGGTGCTCCTGATCCATCAATACCGCTACGCGGTGGACGGGATGCTCTGGGAGATCCCCGCCGGGCGGTTGGAGCCCGGCGAGCCGACGTCGGTCTGCGCGCATCGGGAGTTGAAGGAGGAGACCGGGTGCACCGCGACGTCGATGGAGTCGCTGACGAGCATCTGGACCGCGCCAGGCTTCACGAACGAGCGGATCGAGATCTTCCTGGCGACCGGCCTGGAGCGGGGGGCATCCACCCGGGAGGCCGACGAGTTCATCGAGGTCGTCACGCTACCGCTGTCGAAGGCGCTCGGGATGATCTCGGCCGGCGAGATCACGGACGCGAAGACAGTGGTCGGGTTGCTGTACTCGGCCGGATTCCGGTGTATGTAATTCCGAAATTCTGGACGAACATTCGTCCTATTTATCAGACACACAGGTAATCGTAAAATTTCTTAAACTGTTGTGAGTGTTGATTTTACGAATATTTCAAAATGTGGCACGCGGTATGCTCTTAGTGGAGGCATAGGCGGAGGTATCGTCTGCCAACCAACTGGGAGGAATGATGGGAACCGCTGCTATCGCGATCGACGAGATGTATGGTTCGATTAGTGGCCGTCATACTGGCTCTTATAGGCCGAAATCAGAGCTTGAAAGTCTTGATGATGGCTCTTTGGTGTATGAATACATCAAGGGTGAAAGCCGAGCTTTTGACGTCATCTTTCATCGGTACCGGACGCGACTGCTGAATTTCATCTACCGGACCGTCGGGGACCGGGAGCGCGCCGAGGACCTCGTGCAGGAGGCTTTCATTCGGGTGCACCGCCATCTCGCGCGGTTCGACCGGACGAAGAAGTTCTCGACCTGGATCTACACGATCGCGTCGAACCTCGCGAAGAACGAGCTCCGGAACCGTGGGCGGA
>JARIFA010000045.1 GCA_031127075.1 Gemmatimonadota bacterium
GAGGCCGCCGATCGGGAGGAGCGTGATGTCGCGGGTGGCGATGCCGAAGCGCCGCGCCATCAGCGCGTGCCCGAGCTCGTGCAGGAGCACGATGGTGAAGAGCGCGAGCATCGCCCCGACGGCGAAGGCGGCGGCGGTCGCCCCCTGGCCGTCGCGCAGGCCGATCCAGAGCAGGAAGAGGGGGAAGGTGACGTGGACGCGGATGGCGATTCCCGCGATCCGGCCGATCCGCCAGGACCATTTCATCGGGGATGTCCGTGCGGGGGCATCCGGAGAAGATAGCGGGCGGGTGCCGAGGCGCCGTCAGCCATCTCCCGTGCATCGGCCCGGGAATGCCCCTTGCGATTTTCGGTGTATGTTCGGTAATTATCACCCTCTTTCTTCGGTCTTTATTCGGTATGACACTTGCCGCCCTCCGCCTCCGCATCGCGTCCGTCGTCGCCGGGACGCCCTCGCAGGCGCCCGGGCTCCCCACGGGGCTCACATCCCTCGACGACGTCTTGGCCGGCGGCGGGATCCCACGGGGTCGGATCAGCGAGTGGGTGGCGCCGACCGGTGCGGGGAAGACGACCCTCGCCCGTCAGCTCGCCGCCCTGACGCTGCGCGCCGGACACGGGGTCGCCTGGATCGATGCGCGTCGCACGTTGGATCCGACCCCGCTGGCCGGAGCGCTGGAGACGGCGTGGGTGATCCGACCCCCGGACCCCTCGCGGGCGCCGTGGTGCGCCGACCTCCTGCTGCGGAGCGGGGGGTTCGCCCTCGTGATCCTCGACGGCGGCCCCGTCCTGCCCCGCCCGATCGCTGTGCGGCTCGCCCAGCTCGCACGCGACGCCGACGCCGCCCTCCTGCTACTGGGCGACGGCACGCGGGCCACGGATGGCGGGAGCGCGTTGCGCCTGCGCCTCACGGGCCCCGCGACGGGACACCGCCGTCACCTCACGCTCGAGAAGGGCGGCCTCCACCCTCACCCCGTGCCGCTGGCACTCGATCATGTCGTCCCCGTTCCGCATCGCCTGTGTACGCATCCCGAGGTTCCCGATCGCCGCGGCGTGGCTCGCGCAGGACGGAGCCGTGCCGCCCGCCCCCGCGCCCGACGCGTCGCCCAGCCCCGCTTCCCGGAACGCTGAGGCCCCACCATCGGCGACGACGACGGCGCCGTGGGACGCGACGCCGATCGTCCTTGTGCACGGCACCCGCGTGCGCGCCGCCACCGCGGCGGCCGCGCGGCGTGGCGTGCACCCGGGGATGACGCTCCCGCAGGCGCGCGCCGCCTGCGATCCGCTCGCGGTCCTCCCGTGGGACGACGAGGCGCTCGCGCGCGAGACCGCACGTGCGAGCGCGGCCTTCCTCGCCGCGAGCCCGCAGGTGACGCCGGCGGCCGACGCCCCCGGCCTCTGGTGGATCGGTGCGCACGGCTTCGAGGGCGTGGGCGGCGAGGGCACGCTCGCCGCCCTCCTCCTCGCCCTCGCGCGCGCTTGGCATCCACGCGCACGCGTCGCCGTCGCCGACACCGCCGTGGCCGCGCGCGCCGCGACCTGGAGCACACGCGCGGCCACGGCTCCGCTCCACCTCGCCCCCGGTGACGACCCCACCTACCTCGCCGCGGTCCCGCTCGCCCTCCTCCCGATGGACGACGAGCTGCGGACCACCCTCGGCGCGCTCGGGCTTCGCACCGCCGGCGCGTTCGCGGCGCTCGCGCCGCAGGACGTCGAGCGTCGGTGGGGCGCGGAGGGCCTCGCCGTCTGGCGGCTCGCCCGCGGGGACGATCCGCGTCGCGCGACGCTCGCGCGCCCCGACGACCCGCACGTCATCACGCACGACCTCCCCGCGCCCGTGCACACGACGGAGCCCCTCCTCTTCGTGGTGCGGGCCGCGCTCGACCGGCTCGTCCGCGCGCTCGCGGCCGAGGGGCGCGCCGTGGCCGCCGTGGCGCTCACGCTGACCTGTGACGGCGACCGCCCGCGGCGCGTGACGCGCGAGGTGCGCCCCGCCGCGCCGATCGCGCGGACGGCCCCGCTCTTCGAACGCTGCCGCGCCCTCCTCGACGCCTGGCCCCTCGACGCCCCGGTGTGCGCGGTGGAGGTGCGCATCGCGCGCGCCGCGACGGCTCCGGCGGAACAGGGCGATCTCCTCGCCCCGACCTGGCGCGACCCGGCCGCCGCGGAGGCGGCGCTCGCACGACTGCGTGCCGCGTTCGGGACGGCGGCCGTGGTGCGCCCGGTCACGCGCGACTCGCACGCGCCGGAGCGCGCGGGCGCGTGGGAGGCGATCGAGACGGTCGGGGCGCCGGCACCGTCCGATGCGCGGCCGACGACCGGGGGCCCGTCGATGCCCGCATCTCTCTCGCACGAGGCCGCGAGCGGGGCATCGCCCGTCGCGCGCCGACGCCTCGACCCCCCCGAGGCGATCGCGGTGACGGTCGACGCCACGGGCACGCCGCAGGAGATCCGGTGGCGCGGCGACCGGCTCCGCGTCGTGCGGGCCGAGGGCCCCGAGCGCCTCTCGGGCGCCTGGTGGCAGCCCGCGCCCTTCGCGCGCGATCACTGGCGCTGCGCCAGCACCGGCGGCGACCTCCTCTGCTACCGCGATGCGACGGGGTGGTGGCTGCAGGGCTGGGACGACTGACCCCGCCGATGGATGGATTCCCGGCGTACGCCGAGCTGCACTGCCACTCGACCTTCTCGCTCCTCGACGGCGCGTCGGAGCCCGAGGCGCTCGTCGCGCGCGCGCAGGCGCTCGGGTTCCACGCGCTCGCGCTCACCGACCACGACGACGTGGGAGGCGCGGTGCGCTTCGCGACGGCCGCCCGCGCCGCGGCGCTCCCGGGCATCCTCGGCGCGGAGCTCACGGTGGACGTGCCGCTGCCGGCGACGCTCGCGCGCACACCGCCCGGCACAATCCCGGGCGTGGTGGTCGGCGAGGATCAGGTGCCGCGGCTCCGCACACATCTCGTCTGCCTCGCGGAGACACGCGAAGGGTGGGGCCATCTCTGCACGTTGATCACGCGGGCGCGCCTCGACCATCCGCGCGGCGAACCGCGCGTCACGCTCGACCAGCTCACGGGGCGCACCGACGGGCTCTTCGCACTGAGCGGCTGCCCGCGCGGTTGGGTCCCTCGCCTCCTCGCGCTCGGCGCCGAGGGACGACTCCCCGCGGACGTGGCCGCACGCGAGGCGCGCGCAGCGGCGGGGACGCTCGCCGAGGGCTTCGGCGGGCGCTTCGCGATCGAGTGCTGGGACCACGCGCTCGCGGAGGAGCGCGTGCTCGTGCAGGCGCTGATCCCGCTGGCGGCGGCGGTCGGGGTCCCGTGGGTCGTCACCGCCGACGCGCACTACGCCACCCCCGCGCAGCGGCGCGCCCACGACGTGCTCACCGCGCTGCGGCACGGCGCGACGCTCGACGAGATGGGGACGCGCCTCCGGCCGAACGCCGAGTGGCATCTCACGGACCGGCGACGACTCGCCGCGCGGTGGCGCGGGCGCGAGGCGGGGCTCGCCGCCACGGTCGCGGTCGCCGAGCGATGCGCCTTCCGGCTCGAGACGCTGCGGCCGCGGCTCCCGCACTTCCCGCTCCCGCCGGGTGTCGGCGAGGACGCGTATCTCGCACAGCTCGTCGAGACGGGCGCGACGGAACGCTGGGGGGCGCGGCGCACACCCGCGCACGACCGGCAGCTCGCGACGGAACTCGCGCTCATCGCGCGGCTCGGGCTCGCGGGCTACTTCCTGATCGTCTGGGATATTGTGCGCTTCGCGCGGCGCGAGGGGATCCTCTGCCAGGGGCGCGGGTCCGCCGCGAACAGCGCCGTCTGCTACTGCCTCGGCATCACCGCCGTGGATCCCATCGCGCTCGACCTCCTCTTCGCGCGCTTCCTGAGCGAGGAGCGCACCGAGGCGCCCGACATCGACATCGACTTCGCGCACCGCGAGCGGGAGCGCGTCTTGCAGTACGTGTACGCGCGCTACGGGCGCGAGCACGCGGCGATGGTCTGCGAGCACATCACCTGGCGCGGGCGGAGCGCGGTGCGTGACGCGGCGCGCGTGCTCGGCTGCTCGCCGGCACAGGCCGCCGCGCTCGCGGCGCAGCAGCCCAGGCATGGGGGGTACGACGCGCTGGGGCCCGCGAACTACGCCAAGCGCGCCTTCGATGCGACGCCCGCGGCGACGGATGCCGAGAGGGGCCGCGCGACACGTGGCGCTCCGAGCGTCGGCGCGACGGCGGCACCCGAGTCACCCGAGTCACCCGAGTCACCCGCGGGGCCTACGGTCGAGCGGCACGTCGCGGAGATCGTCGGACAGCTGCACGGCGCACCGCGGCACCGCGGCATCCACGTGGGCGGGTTCGTGCTCACCGCGGAGCCGCTCCACACCGTCGTGCCGATTGAACCCGCGAGTATGGAGGCGCGCACCGTCATCCAGTGGGAGAAGGACGACCTCGACCCCGTGGGACTCGTGAAGATCGACCTCCTCGGCCTCGGGATCCTCACCGTGCTGCAGGACTGCCTCGCCGCGGTGCGACAGACGCGCGGCGTGACAATCGACCTCGGCCAGCTCGACTGCGCCGACCCCGCGATCTACGACGATCTCTGCCGCGCCGACACGGTGGGGGTGTTCCAGGTGGAGAGCCGCGCACAGATGAACACCCTGCCGCGCCTCAAGCCACGCTGCTTCTACGATCTCGTGGTGGAGGTGGCACTCATCCGGCCCGGACCGATCCAGGGCGCGATGGTGCACCCATACCTGCGCCGGCGTGCGGGCACGGAGGACGTGACATATCCGCATCCCTCGCTCGAGCCGATCCTGCGGCGCACGCTCGGCGTCCCGCTCTTCCAGGAGCAGGGGATGCAGGTGGCGATCACCGCCGCGGGGTTCACGCCGGGGGAAGCGGACCAGCTGCGCAAGGCGATGGGGCACAAGCGGAGCCGCGAGCGGATGAGCGCCATCGCGCAGCGGATGATCGACGGGATGGCGCGGCACGGCATCCCCGCCGACGTCGCACAGCGGATCTACGATCAGATCCAGGCCTTCGCCGACTACGGCTTCCCCGAGAGCCACGCGGCGAGCTTCGCGCTCCTCGTGTACGCGAGCGCGTATCTGCGGCACTACTACGCCCCCGAGTTCCTCTGCGCGATGCTGAACGCGCAGCCGATGGGGTTCTATGCGCCGGGCACGCTGATCGAGGATGCGAAGCGGCATGGCGTGCGGGTGCGGCCGGTCGACGTGACCCGGAGCCACTGGGACCACACCCTCGAGCCCGGGGATGGTCCACGCGCCGCGCCCGCGGTGCGACTCGGCCTGCGCGCGGTGCACGGGCTCGGCGCGCACGCACGGGCGCGCCTCGAGGCGGCGCTCGTGCGACGGGACGCCCCCGACCTCGGCGCGGGCGCATCCGGGGCGGCGCACGTCGGTGCGCCGTTCGTCTCGATCGCCGACGTCGTCGACCGCACGCGACTCGACCGACGCGCGCTCCGCGCGCTCGCGGAGGCGGGCGCCTTCGACGCGTTCGTCGCGGAGGAGCCGCCCGCGCGGCGACGGCGCGTGGCGCTCTGGCGCGTGCTCGAAGCGGAGCGTGGCGGGTGGGGGCCGTTCGCCCTCTTCCCCGAGACGGCGCCACCGGCCCATCTGCCGGGCTTCACGCCGCCGGAACTGACCGAGGCCGACTATCGGCTCACCGGGGTCTCATTGGCGGGGCATCCGCTGCGGCATCTGCGCGCGCTGCTCGCCCCGAACGGCGTGCAGACCGCGCGCGCGTTGCACGCGATGCCCGATGGCGCGCGCGTCGCGCACGCTGGGCTCGTGATCTGCCGCCAGCGCCCCGGCACGGCGAAGGGATTCACCTTCCTCACGCTCGAAGACGAGACGGGGACGATCAACATCGTGGTGCGCCCCGCGACATACGAGCGCGACCGCGACCTCATCGTGCGCTCCCCGATCCTGCTGGTGCGCGGGGTGCTGCAGGTGGAGAGCGGCGTCTACAACATCCGGGCGGACACCTTCGCGCCGCTACACGCGGGGGCAGGCGAGGCAGCGGTGAAAAGTCATGACTTCAGGTGAGAGGCTCACAGCGCAAGGCTGATGGCTCAACGCTGAAAGCTCAAGGCTGAAAGCTCAAAGCTGGACACTCTCGTGCTCACCGCCGCAGCTTTCCGCCTCACGCATCCAGCATCCAGCCTTCAGCCTTCATGCGCCTCTCCCTCTTCGGTGCCACCGGTCGCGTCGGCGGCCGTCTCCTCGAGTACGCCCTCGCCGAGGGCCATACCGTGCGCGCGCTGGTGCGCGACCCGGCGAAGCTGGCCCCGCGCCCCGGTCTCACCGTACTCGCGGGCGACGTGCTCGACCCCGCCGCGGTCCGTGACACCATCGCCGGCACCGACGCCGTGCTCTCGGGCCTCGGTGGTGCCGGCCTGCAGGATCCCGGCGAGGCGCAGTCGCAGGGCATGCGGAACATCGTCGCGGCGATGGCCGCGCACGGCGTGACGCGCGTCCTCGGGGTCGCCGGCGGCGGGATCCTCGACTCGCCACACGGCGGCCTGCGCCACGACCAGCCGACCTTCCCGGCGGTGTTCAAGGGCGTGAGCGACCGACACAAGCAGGCCTGGACCGCGATGCGCGAGAGCGATCTCGAATGGACGATGGTCTGCACCGGCGACATCCTACCGGGCGAGCGGACGGGGATCTATCGCTGGCTCGACGACCAGCTTCCCGAGGGGGGAAACCGCATCTCGGTGGAAGACGTCGCACACTTCCTGCTCGACGAGCTGACAGCGCGACGCCACGTGCGGCGCCGCGTGGGACTCGGCTACTAGCGGAGAGGCCTGCGGATCGCCGACCGGTCGGCGATCCGCAGGCGAGCGACGCGCGAGCGACGCGCGAGCGACGCGCGAGCTACGGGCGAGCTACGGGCGGCCGAGCTGGGCGCGCAGCCACCGCCCCGTCTCGCGGACGGCCGCGAGATCGATCCCGGTGTGACACCCTTCGACGGCGAGACGCTCGAGCACCGCTTCGGTCGCGACGTTCCCCGTGGCACCGGGAGCGAAGGGACATCCCCCCACCCCACCGGTGCTCGCGTCGAAGCTCCGCACCCCCACGTCGAGGCAGGCGACGATGTTGTCGAGCGCGCGGCCCTGTGTGTCATGCAGGTGGACGTTCACGCGCGACACGGGGACATCGGCGAGCACGGCGTCCAGCACCTCCTCCATCCCCTCGGGGGTCCCGACGCCGATGGTGTCGGCGATGGAGAGCTCGTCGACGCCGAGCTGCTGGAACGCGCGTGCGAGCCACGCGACGGCGGACGGATAGATCTCGCCCTCGTACGGGCATCCCCAGGCGCACGAGACGGTTCCGCGCACATGGATCCCCGCCGCGCGCGCCGCCGCGATCACCGGGGCGTACCGCTCGACCGATTCGGCGATGCCACACCGGATGTTCTGCTGCGAGAAGGTCTCGCTCGCGGCGCCGAAGACGACGATGCCGTCGGCCTTTGCGGCACGCGCCGCCTCGAAGCCACGGAGGTTCGGGGTGAGCGCGGTGTAGCGGACGCCGGGCGCGCGCCGGACGCGCGCCATCACCTGGGCGCCGTCGGCGAGCTGCGGCACCGCGGTCGCGGAGACGAACGACGTCACCTCGATGGTGGGGAACCCCGCCGCGCTCAGCCGATCGACGAGCGCGACCTTGGTCTCGAGCGGGACGAGGGTCGCCTCGTTCTGAAGGCCGTCGCGCGGGGCGACGTCGACGACGGTCACGTGGTCGCTCGAGGACATACCGGGAACATAGGCGCGGTAGCCGAGCGCGCGCGAGAGCGAGAGATTGCGTCTCGATGCTCGACCCCGGCTTCACGACGCGCTTCGCACCGGCCCCCACGGGCCACCTCCATCTCGGGCATGCGGTGAACGCCGTCTGGGTCTGGGGGATCGCGCGCGCCTACGGTGGCCGCGTGCTGCTGCGCATCGAGGATCACGACCGTGGGCGATGCCGTCCCGAGTACGAGGCCTCGCTCCTCGACGACCTCGACTGGCTCGGGCTCGTCCCCGATGGGGCGAGCACCGCGGTGCTCCGACGCGGGCCACATGCCCAGCGGCAGAGCGACGACCTGACCCGCTACGCGGACCGCCTGACCGCGCTCGAGGCGGATGGCCTCGCGTATCCCTGCCGCTGCTCGCGCGCCGACGTGGAGCGCGCGCACCCCGTCGCCGACGGCGCGGAGCCCCGCTATCCGGGGACCTGCCGCACCGCGGGCGTCCCGCCCGATGAGACGCCCGCGCGCCGGATCACGATCGCCGACGGCGTCGAGCCCTTCGACGACCTCCGCCTCGGCGCGCAGACGCAGCGCCCCGCCGCCGACGTCGGCGATGTCCTCGTGCGCGACCGCCTCGGGCAGTTCACTTATCAATTCGCGGTGACCGTCGACGACTTCGAGCAGCGTGTCGACCTGATCATCCGCGGCGAGGACCTCCTCGCCTCCACGGGGCGCCAGTTCCGGATCGCGCGGATGCTCGGCCGGCTCGAGATGCCCCAAGTGCTCCATCACCCACTCGTCCGCCACCCGGACGGACGCAAGCTGAGTAAGTCGGCGGCAGACACGGGACTCCGCGAGCTGCGCGCGGCGGGCCGCACCGCCGCCGACGTGCTGGGGATGGCCGCGCACGCGAGCGGGCTGCTCGCGACGCCGCGGCCGGTGGAGGCGCGAGCGCTCGCCGACCTGTTCGAGTCCGGCGGATGGGGCCACATTCCCGCCGCATGATGACGCGCCCCTCACCTGACGCGACGTGACGCCGGCCCTGGTCGCGTTGCTCGCCTTCCTGGGCCTCCAGCTCGGGATCGGCGTCTACCTCTCGAAGCGCATCAGCTCCGAGGCCGATTACCTCATCGGTGGGCGTTCGCTCGGCTATACCCTCGCGACCTTCTCCCTCTTCGCGACCTGGTTCGGGGCGGAGACGGTCATCGGCTCCTCGAGCTCGATCTACGGTGAGGGGTTCTCGCTCGCCTCACCCGAACCGTTCGGCTACGGGCTCTGCCTGATCCTGATGGGGGCGCTCCTCGCGCGCCCGCTCTGGAACCGGGGGCTCACGACGCTCGCCGACCTGTATCGCCAGCGCTTCGGCACCGGCGTCGAGCGCCTCGCCGCGGTGCTGCTCATCCCCAGCTCCATCCTCTGGGCGGGGGCCCAGATCCGTGCGTTCGGGCAGGTCCTCGCCACCGCGAGCGTCGTGACACCCGAGACGGGGATCGCGATCGCGGCGATCTTCGTCGTCGCCTACTCGATGTTCGGCGGGCTGCTCGCGGACGCGGTCACCGACGTGCTGCAGGGGCTCATCCTCACCGTGGGCCTCGTCATCACGCTCGTCGCGGTGGTGCTCCGCGTCGGCGGGCCGGCCGAGGCGATCCACCTCCTCGCCACGACCGACCGCGTGAACCTCGCACCGACGGCGGCGGGGCCGCTCTGGCTCGCACTCGAAGCCTGGGCGATCCCCGTCATCGGGTCGCTCACCGCGACGGAGATCGTGAGCCGCGTGATCGCGACGCGCACCGCGGCCATCGCGCAGCGATCATCGCTCGCGGCGGGCGCGATGTACATCCTCGTCGGGAGCATCCCCGTCGTCATCGCGCTCCTCGCCGGTTCGCTCACCACCGACCTCGCCCATCCGGAGCAGCTGCTCCCGACCGTCGCCCGCGACTCGCTCCCGCCGGTCCTCTTCGCCGTCTTCGCGGGTGGCCTCATCGCCGCCATCCTCTCGACGGTCGATTCCACGCTCCTCGTCGCCTCGGGCCTCCTCTCGCATAACCTCATCGTCCCCATCGCGGGCGTGACGGACGAGGCGATGAAGGTGCGGCTCGCGCGCGGCGGCGTCCTCACCTTCGGCCTCCTCGCCTGGTTCCTCGCCCTCAACAGCGACGGCGTCTTCGCGCTCGTCGAGCAGGCCTCCGCGCTCGGCTCGTCCGGCGTCGTGGTCACCGTGTGTTTCGGCCTGTTCACGCGGGCGGGAAGCCCGCGCACCGCGGCGATGACCCTCTGTGCCGGCGCCGGCGTGTACGTCGTCGCCTCGCGGGCTGCCCATCCCACCCCGTTCCTCCTCTCCCTCGGCTGCGCCCTCGGCGCCTGGACCCTCGGATGGCTGATCGACGTCGCACGGCGCTGATCGGCGCCGCCTTCCTGATGGCGACGTCCGCCATCGGCCCCGGCTTCCTCACGCAGACCGCCGTCTTCACCGAACGCCTGGGCGCGAGTTTCGCCTTCGCGATCCTCGTGAGCGTAGTGGTCGATCTCGTCGCGCAGCTGAACATCTGGCGCGTCCTCGTCGTGAGTGGTCGCCGCGCGGGGGAGGTCGCGAATCTCGTCACGCCGGGCCTCGGCACCCTCCTCACGGTGCTCGTGGTCATCGGTGGCCTCGCGTTCAACGTCGGCAACGTCGCGGGTGCGGGGCTGGGGCTCCGCGTGCTCCTCGGGATCCCCGTGGAGGTCGGCGCACTCCTGAGCGCGCTCCTCGCCATCGGCCTCTTCTTGTCGAAGGAGGCGGGCCGCGCGATGGATCGTTTCGCCGTCGCACTCGGGTTCGTGCTGGTGGCGCTCACCATCTACGTCGCGGCGGCATCGGCTCCGCCGGTCGGCGAGGCGCTCGCCCGCGCGGTGCGACCGGAGCGGATCGATCTCCTCTCGATTGTCACCATCGTCGGGGGCACGGTCGGCGGCTACATCACCTTCTCGGGCGCGCACCGACTCCTCGACGAGGGCCTTCACGGCGCCGAGGCGCTCCCGGCGGTGACCCGCTCCGCCACGACGGCGATCGGCGTCGCCTCGCTGATGCGCGTCCTCCTCTTCCTCGCCGCCCTCGGGGTCGTGACCCAGGGACTCGCGCTCGACCCCGCGAATCCCCCGGCGGCGGTCTTCCTCCTCGCCGTGGGCGAGGTGGGCTACCAGCTCTTCGGTCTCGTGATGTGGAGCGCCGCGATCACCTCCGTCGTCGGCGCCGCGTACACCTCGGTGTCGTTCCTACGCGGACTGCATCCGACGTTCGAGCGGCACTGGACCCGCGTCGTGATCGGCTTCATCGCCTCGGCTGCCGTGGCCTTCCTGTGGATCGGCCAGCCGGTGCGCGTGCTCGTGTTGGTCGGTGCGCTCAACGGCGTGATCCTGCCGGTCGGGTTGACCGTGATGCTCGTCGCCGCGCACCGCTCGGCGGTGGTCGGTGCGTACCGCCACCCGCAATGGCTCACCTGGTCCGGCGTCGTGGTGGCGCTCGGGATGGCGGCGGCGAGTGGGTTTGTGCTGTGGAGAGATCTGATCAGGGGATGATGCTGAATGCTTACAGCTGAACGCTGAACGCTGAACGCTGAATGCTGTATGCTGAACGCTTGACGCTCAACGCTAACGACAGCGCGTGTTGAGCGTCCCGCGTCAGGCGTTCAACCCTCGGTGATCACCACCACCCCCGTCTCGACCCCGAACTCATCCACGCGGACCGCGAGCCCCGGTGGCACCCCCCATCGACCGCCGTCGCGCCGGAACACGACCTCGTGTGACCCGGCTGGGAGCTCGAGATCGACAGCGAACCACCCGTCCCCCTCAGCCACCAGCGGGACGGTCTCCCACGCCGTCATCGAGCCCTGCAGTTCGACAGTCGCCGCGCCGATCGCACGCACGCGGAGCCGACGACGCCCGTCATCGAGGGTGCGGACGATGAGCGTCGAGACGCCACCCACCGCACGCGACGCCACGCTCGTCGCGGGGCTGGTCGGCGCGCCGCGCGCCGCGGTGTCATCCTGCGAGGTGCGGCCCGGCGCCACGGCGCGCGGCGTCGATGGCGGCGTGAACCGCAGGCTGACCGTCGAAAAGCGCCCCGCCGGAAACCCCTGCAATAAGTCGAGCGGATACGAGCCGACACCGGCGACCACCGCGACACGATCCGAGAGCCGCAGCGTGCCGGTCGCGTGGCGCCAGGTGCCCGGGTCATCGATCCCGCTGACGCGCGCCGTGCCGCTGCGCCACCCCATCGTCGCGTCCACCGTCAGCCGCTGCCACTCCCATCGCACGCCCAGTTCGGTGTCGGCGAATCGGACGGTATCGCCCGCCATCGTCGGAAGCCGTACGAGCGTCACACCGACATCGCCGAAGTCGAGCCACGCGCCGAGGTCATGCACCCGCGTGGCGCTCGCATTGCTTCCGTCGGTGACGCGCCCGACGCCGGTGCCGAGCCAGAGGCCGGCGCGGCTCGCCCGCAGCTGTACGCGTCCGGTGACACGCGCCTGGCGGGTGATGGCCTCATTCGTCCGACTGCCACCGGTCTGCACCGCGAGATCCGCGGCGACCGGTGCGTCGAAGGACGTCGTGAGCGCGGCGGCCATCACTCCCTGCACCGAGGCGGAGGCGAGCACGCCGGTCACGGTGACGATGCCGTGCGTGCTGAGCCACGAGAGCGTCGGCGTGAGACTCACCATGGTCGTCTCGAGCGTCTCCGCATAGCGCACACTCACGGCACCGAGCCCGACACTCGATCGCAGCCACTGTGCGTCGAGCGGTACGGGACGACTCGCGATCAGGAGGAAGACGAAACCGGGCAGGCGCCTGAGCGCCCACCCGGTGACCCTTTCGCTCGCCCGCGGGCGATGCGACATCGGCGCGCCGTCTTAGGGACGACGACGCGGCATCCCGCCGCCGGGCCGCGGCGCAGTGGCGGGGCCGCCGTTCTGCGGGACACCCGGACCACGGACGCCCGGCATCCCCTGGCCTGGGCCCCCAGGGCGGCGCGACCCATCCCGGACCCCACCGCGCTCGGCACCAGGGCGCATCCCCTCTCGCGGACCCCTCGGTCCACGCGGCCCATCCGCATCCGGCAACCGCTCGAGTTCCGCATCGGTCGCCCGCGACTGCAAGCGATCCCGGACGCGGGCGATCGCCTCATCGGACGGGAGCCCACGATCCACGAGACTGCCGACGACGAAGAGCGGCACCGCGAGCGACCGGCCGGACGGTGCAGACTTCGCGAGCGCGCTCACGCCCGCGCCATCGACACCCATTCGCATCGCTTCCGCCGCGGCGTCGACTTCATCGCCGCCGGGCCGCATGCCGCCACGCGCACCGGCGAGCGCCGCCTGCGCGCGATCCATCCGCGTCGCGTGCTCCATCACGGAACGTTCGATCTGTTCCGGGGCGACGCCACGCGCCGCGTACTTGAGTGCGCGGTTCTCGAGTGCCTGCGACGGCAGCCCACGCTCGCGTGCTGCCGTCACCGTCGCGATGACCCGCTCAGCGACGTCGGCGGGCAGCACCGCACGGAGCCGCGCCACCGGGTCACGCCCGGCCCCCTGGGCCTCGGCACGCGTCCCCGAGAGGACGAGCGCGCCGAGTGCCGCAAGGAGGGTGAGAGAGCTCAGCCGCATCGGAGGGATCCTTCAGTGCAGGGGATGATGAATCAGCCGTTCCCGCCCGGCGGGGGCGGCGGCGGGCGGCGGCCGTGACGACCGATCGGCCCGAGCCCACCCGGCATCGGCGGACGGTTCGCCTCGAGCCAGGCGCGCTGCGCGGGCGTGAAGACCGCCCGGATCGCGGTGTGCAGCGCCTCGACGGCGGGCTTCAGCGCGTCACGGATCGGGCGCGCCTGCTCGAGGATCGCGCGGACCTCCTCACGCGTCTTCCCCGCCTGCCGCGCCGCCTTCGCCTGCTCGAAGATCGCCTTCAGCTGCGCGAGTGGCTCGGCGTTCGCCGCCTTGAACGCCGCCTTGAGCACATCGATGGAATCCTTCTGCGCCTGCGTCAGCGCGAGTGAATCCGGGAGCGGCGCGCGGCCGGAGCGGCCGTCAGTGGCGTGCTGCGGCGCCTGCGGACCGAGCGTCCCCTCGAGGGAGGCCCCCGGCTCGCCGAACATCACGAGCGCATAATCGTCGGCGAGCGCGACCTGATCGTTCCCCGTGGGGAGCATGTCGCAGGCACCGAGAAGAAGAGTCGCCGCGAGGGCGGGGAGTGCACGGGTTCGGAACATCGGCTGCTCCAGCTGGTGGTGATGACGCCGGCACACGGAAGGCCGACGGTCTGAAGATAGGACTCGAGGGTGCGGCGTGCGCGTCACATCACGCGGTCGACGCCGAGGTGGAGCACCGAGTGCTCCCCCCCGAACTCGTCGCGCGTGGACGGGAGCGCGGGATCGGCGAGCCAGCGCTCGCCATCCACCACGAAGGCGTACTCGTAGCGCCCGGCCCGGAGCGGAAGCGCGACGCTCCAGACCCCACCGGACGCGGTGGGCGTCAGTGCCTCCGCCTGCCACCCATTGAAATCCCCCGCGAGCGCGACCTGCCGCGCGCCAGGATTGACGAGCACGAAGCGCACGAGATGCACGGTATCGGGCGCGGCCGCGGCCACCGCTGGTGCCGCGCCGCGGGACGCGCCGAGCGTACCGAGCACCATCAGGCCAGCGAACCCCGCGGCGAGGGCGAGGCCGCCAATCGGCGAGAGGTGGATCGTGCGCGGGCGGCGCCACCACGGCACCGGCCGCGACGGACGCGGCGTCGCCGCAAGGGTCGCGAGCAATCGTGCCTCGGCGCCCGTGGGCAGCGGTTCCGACGCCCGGAGTGTCGCGCCGAGCCGCGCGCCGAAGCCCTCATCGTCCCGCTCGATTCGATCAGTCATCCCGCCTCCCCTCCAGCCGCTCCCGCAGCTGCTCGCAGGCCCGCTTCACCCGCATCTTGAGCGCCGAGACACCGGCGCCCGTCAGTTCCGCCATCTCCTCGTAGCTCAGCTCCTCCATGTGCTTCAGGAGGAAGGCCTCGCGCAGATCGGGGGTCAACGTCCCCAAGGCCCGTTCGATCCGTCCGAGCGCCGTCCCCTCGGTCGACTCGGCGGGGGCCGGCGTCGCCGCCAACACCGCCTCATCCGCGACGAACCACCGGCTCCGCCGGCTGCGGGTCGCCAGCAGCGTCCGGCACTCGTTCATCACGATCTGCCGCAGCCACGACGCGAACCGATCCATCTCTCGGCACTGCGCCAGGTTCCGATAGGCCCGTACGAACGCCGACTGCACCACATCGTCCGCGTCGTCGCGGTCCCCGCACATCCGCACCGCATACCGGAACATCGGCACCTGATGGCGATGCACCAGCGCGGCGAACGCATCGCCGTCGCCGGCGAGGACCGCCTGCACCAGAGTACCGTCGGGGCGCGCCGTCATCCGATGAAAGAGACTCGCCCACCGGCCTGGCGGGTCACATCCCGCGCGCGCGTCCGCCACGGGCCACGGCGCCCACCCGGGCTCCCCCGCCCGATCAGGGGGCGCCGCCGTCGTCGATCCGATGGAGCGCGACGCTCTGCCGCGGGAAGGCGAGGGTGGACCCTGCCCCCTCGATGCACCGGAGGATCCCGAGGAGCAGCCCCTCGCGTACCCGCTTGAACACCTCGCCATCGGTGGTGCGGACCCAGCAGACGACCTCGAGGTCGATCGACGCCTCCGCGAGCGCGACGACGCGGACGCTCACGAGGTCGGCCCAGACGAGTGGCTCGGCGCGGAGGTGCGCCTCGACGGCGTCGCGCACACGGGTGACGGTCGCCGCCGGAGTGCCGTGCGCGAGCCCGAAGCGCGTCCGGAAGCGGAACCGGTCACGCGGGCCGAGGTTCTCGGTGCGCATGTCGGCGAGCCGCCCGTTCGGCAGGCTCACCACGGTCCGATCGGCGGTGCGGAGCCGCGTCGAACGGAGACCAATCGCCTCCACCTCCCCCTCGATGCCATCGACGACGATGGTGTCGCCGACGCGGAAGGGTTGGTCGATCCCGATCGCGACCGACCCGAAGAAATGCTCGAGCGTCTTCTGCGCCGCGAAGGCGATCGCGATGCCGCCGATCCCGAGACCGGCGAGGAGCGTGGCGACCTCGTAGCCGAAGCTCGCGAGCACCGCGAGGACGCCGGTGACGAGGACGAAGATCCGGCCAAGGCGCGCGACGAGCGGGATCAGGGAGCGGAAGGCGGGGCGTTGCGCGGCCCACCCACCTGCGGGGAGCGCCGCCTGTGCCACCCCGATGGCGCGCCAGAGGAACCAGAAGACCGCGACGATCGCCAGCGCCCCCTGCACGTCGACGGCGACGCGCTGCACGGCCTTCTCGGTCCGGATCCACTCGAGGGCGGCCCGAGAGACCCCGGCGGCGAGGAGGAGGGCGAGGGGGCGGCGCGCCGCCGCCACCAGCAGGTCATCGATCCCGACGTCGACGCCCCGGACGATTCGGGTCAACAGCCGCTGGATGGGCCAGGCGAGCAGCAGGCCGCCGGCGCCGGAGAGCGGACCGAGAACGAGGAGGGCGAGGGGCCAGTCGAGGCGCATCCCGCAACCTCGGCGCCCCCGGGATGCGCCGCAAGCCGGGGCGCCCCGATAAATTCTTACGCATCGACTCTCTCGTCTCCGCCCAGCCTCGCCCGATGACCGCCCCCACCGCCGTTCCCGCCGCCGCGCCACACCTCGCCGACCCGGATCATCATCCGTCGTTCACGCGCGGCATCTTCCTCGGCGAGATCCGTGAGGACCTCGTCTTCCCCTTCCCCGAGCCGACGGCCGAGGAGCGGGAGTCCCTCACGGCGATCCTCGACAGCTTCCGCACCTGGGCGGACGACACCGTCGACTCCGCGCGGATCGACCACGAGGGGCGCTTCCCCGACGAGGTGCGCCAGGGGATGGCCGAGCTCGGGCTGATGGGGCTCAACATCCCCGAGGCGTACGGTGGCTTCGGCGCCTCGACGCTCGTCTTCAGTCGCGTCTTCGGCGAGATCGGCGCGCGCGATGCGGCGCTCGCCGTCTACTTCGGCGCGCATCAGAGCATCGGCATCAAGGGGATCATCCTCTTCGGCACCGAGGCGCAGAAGCAGCGCTGGTTGCCGCGCTGCGCGACGGGCGAGCTGATCGGCGCCTTCTGCCTCACCGAGCCCGGCTCCGGCTCCGATGCGCAGGCGATGCGCACGACCGCCGTCCTGAGCGAGGATGGCACGCACTATCGGCTTGACGGCACCAAGATCTGGATCTCCAA
>JARIFA010000046.1 GCA_031127075.1 Gemmatimonadota bacterium
GAGATCGCCGCGGCGGCACTGCGGCTCTGGGAGCGCGCGGCCGCGGCGGCCGCGCGCGTGCCCGAGCGGCCCGCCGTCACGGAGGCCGCCCCGGCGCGCGAGCGCGACGGTGGGCGTGAGGGTGGCCGCGATGTTGGGCGTGACGCGGGGGAACGCCGGTTCGACGACCGCCCGCGCGGGCGCGACCGCGATGCCGGCCCCCGCAGTGGTACCGGCCCACGATTCGGGGCTGGGCCGCGCGGCGGTGCCGGGCCGCGGAGTGGGACCGGTCCTCGGGGCGAAGGGCGTGGCGACCGACCCCGCGGTGATGGCCCCCGTGGGGGCCCGCCGCGTGGTGGCCCGCGGAGCGCCGGACCGCGCGACCGTGGTCCGGGTGGTCCGGGTGGCCGGGGTGACCGTCCGAGCGGCCCGCCCCGTGACCGGGGGCCGCGGCGATGAACGGCGGGCTCCAGCTCACCGGCGGATGGATCGAGGTGATCGCCGGGGTGATGTTCAGCGGGAAGAGCGAGGAGCTCATCCGGCGCGTGAAGCGCGCCGTGATCGCGAAGAAGCGCGTGCAGGTCTTCAAGTCGCATCTCGATGACCGCTACGCCGGCGGGATCCACGCGATCGGCAGCCACGACGGTCGCACCATCGAGGCCGTCCCAGTGGATTCCGCCCGACAGATCGCACTGCGCCTCGACCCGATGGCGCAGGTCATCGCCGTCGACGAGGTGCAGTTCCTCGACGCGGGGATCCTCACGCTCGTGACCGACCTCGCCGCACGCGGGCGCCGCGTGATTCTCGCGGGAACCGACACCGATTTCCGCGGCGAGCCGTTCGGGATGATGCCGCAACTGATGTGCGTGGCCGAACTGGTCGACAAGCTGCACGCCATCTGTGTGCGTTGCGGCGCGCCGGCGTGCCGCAACCAGCGCCTGATCGATGGGCGCCCTGCGGCCTATGACTCGCCGGTGGTGATGGTGGGCGGGGCGGAGGCGTACGAAGCGCGGTGTCGCGCCTGCCACGATGTGGCGCCGCCGCAGGGGGCGGCGCAGCTCAAGCTCGACGGCACCGCCTGAGCGCGGCGGCGCCCCGCGCCGCCGCGCGCGTCAGAGCGGCTTGCCGAGGAGCGAGCGGAGGTACGCCTCGACGCGGGACGGGGTGTTCGCGCGCGACACACCGACCTCGAGGGACCGGACCACGAAGACCCGTGTGGTGACCGGGAAGTAAGGCGGTCGGCCACCCGATTCGGCGCAGCGGTCCCACGCCCCGGAGTAGCGCATCCCGTTCCGGGTCTTCGCGTAATCGTTGAGGATGTTCTTATTGCCGTTGCCGCCCGCGCCGAGGCTCCGGTAGAACTCCCGGTAGCGGTCCATGATGATGCCGCCGGTGATCGCGACGCAGCCGCCGTTCGAGTCGTCCTTGAGCGCCTGTTCATCGTCGGGGCAGCTGAACTGTTGCCCGGTCGGCCCGAAGTCGAGGGTGTCTCCGGCGACGCCAACCGATCCGCGGAGGCTCATCAGGAAGCCGTGGAGCGTGAAGCGGCCCTCCCCACCGGTACGGACGACGTACTTGCTGTTGTTCGTCGTGCCGATCTCGTAGATCCGGTTCGGCAGGCCGCTGGCGACCAAGATATCGCCGCGGGCGATCAGGCCGAGTTGATTCTCGCAGGGGGCCGTGGTCGGGTCGTTCGGGTCCTGCGCGTACCGCAGGCGGTCCGGCAGCACGACGCCGCTGTCCACCCGCACCGTGATGCGGCCGCGCACCGTGCCGCTGAGGTGCACCGTGTCCCCGGCCGCGACGCGGATGTTGACGAGCCCAGGGTTGGACGCGCTCGAGTTGTAGGGGCTCGAGAGGCGCCAGACGTACGCGTTCATCACGCTGTGCGAGAGCGCGGTCCCGACGCCGCTCGATGGCGCGCGCAGCGCGGCGATGGTCACCGGGGCGGCGGCGCAGCCACTCACCGCGCTGATCGGGCTGCAGCTCTTGAGGACGGCGGTGAAGGTGGTGTCCGACCCGCCGTACCATCCGTCCGCCGTCGGCGCGGCGGAGGCCTGCCCCCAGGGGGTGACGTCACCGCTCCCGGAGTGCTGCCCCGCGTTGTTCGCGGCGGTGAAGCGCTCCGCCGGCATCAGATACGGGCTCCCGGCCGGGAAACAGCGGGCGGTGGGCAGCTCGAGGATCGCCCGCGTCGCCGCCGAGGCCTTGGTGGTGTTCGCGAAATCGGAGATGGTCGCGTAGGTGACCACGGGATACCGTCCCGTCCCGGTCTGCTGGAGCAGCGTCTTGAATCCCGGTCGGGCATGGGACGAGACCGGGATGAAATGCCAGCGATACGTGCTCCCGGACCAGAGGCGTCGGTAGAAGGCGCCGCACTGGTGCTGGATCACCCGGTCGAGGGGATCGAAGAGGGGATCGCTGGTCCGCTTGTTGGCGTTGGCCTGGACATTCGTCGGGGTCGCCGACCGGCGGTCCCGGTTGTTCGCCGCGAAGTCGAGCACCACGAAGAACCCCTCGGCGGCCTCGACGGTCCCGTCCGCATCGGCATCGAAGGCGACGAACTCGATGCGGGAGCCGCCGAGCGTCGAACCGATCGCGCTGTTCGCGGCGGTCAGGTTCACGTCGAGGCCCGCCGTCGCCGCCGCCGTCTGCATCCACCCGTAGGTCGAGTCGCGCGGATAATCGATCCGCGTCGCACCCTGACGGGAGCCGAGGACGAAGGTCGCCGCCTTGGTCCCCGCCCCCTGATCGGAGATCGTCCCCGTGACCGAGAGCGTATCGAGGAAGACGTTCTCCTGCTGGGTGGCCGCGAGGATCTGCCAGTTCCCGTTCGCATGCGCCCGCCCCCCGACGACGGCGGGACCGTGCGCGGTCACATTCCCATTCACGAACATCGTGAAGTGCGAGAAGCTTTCGGGCCGCAGGTCGGCCCGCTGGACGTGACGGACGCCGTACGTATCGTAGGCCTGCGCCACCAGCGAGACGGTTGGGAGGATCCCGCCGAGGGTGTCCCCGGTCATCGCGGCATACACGTTCACGGAGACGCCGTCGATCGGATCGCCGGCGGCATCCCGGACCGCGGCGCCGCTCAGCAGCTGCATCGGGGTCCCACTCGCCCGCGGGATGGTATCGACGAGGGCGTACCGCTGGATGCTGTCGCGCGCCATCTCGATGGCCGCGAGCGCGGCGAGCCGGAACTTCCGCTCGCGGTCGTAGGCGGTGGAGAGCAGGCTCGCGCTGGACGAGAGGAAGATCGCCGCGATGGAGAGCCCCGCGATGGCGAGCGTCATCATCAGGACGAGGATCAGCGCCGAACCCCGGCGCACGCGTGGCCGCGACGTCGTCATCAGAAGGTCACCGAGCCGAGGGAGACGGCGCTGGAGAAGAGGCCGCCGCAGTCGATCGCCCGCACGCGGTACTGCGCCGTCACACTCGCCGTGGCCCCCGCGACGGGGAGCCCGTGGAACCAGAAATACTTGCTCTGCCGACGCGCGGGAATGGTCGTGAGGACACTCCAGGCCGCCCCGCCGTTCGTGCTCCATTCCAGCGCGTACCCCCGAACGTCCCGTGCCCCCGAGGCCTTCGCGTCGTCCGCCGAGGGGGGCCAACTCAGCTTCACCTCCCAAAGCGCGCCGTTGCCGTTCGCCTGACTGATGCTCACGGGGCTCGTCGGGGGCGTGGGGGCGGCCCCGCAGTCCGAGAGGAGTCGCCCCGGGGCGTTCACCAGCATCGTCGTGAGGCGCACGGTGCTCGTCGTCTCCACCCCGGTCCGCGGGTCGCGGTAGCGGCCGGTCGATCGCATCGAGACCGCGCGGACCGAATCGATGGCGAGCGAATCCCAGTAGAGCGGGAGCCGGGTGTTCGCGATGGCCCGGACCCCGCGCCCCACGACGCCGCCCGTCGTCACGGTGTCTGGCCGCTCATAGGCGAAGAACGCCGTGTCGGTCGGCAGGAGGAGCTCCCGCACGACGGCGGTGGAATCGCCGGCGTTCACCCGGCGCCAGAGCACGAAGAGGTCGGTCCGACCGGCCACGGTGTCGGGCGCGAGCCAGTAGCTGATCGTCTCCCGCTCGCTGACCGCCCCACGGCGGTCGAGATAGTCCTTCGTCGGGAACGTCCGGGCGGTCGTGGGCAGGGTGACGGCGTTCGCCAGCCGCCACGAGGTCGTGGCGGTCGCGGAGAGATTCAGATCGATGTCCACCGCATCCACCCCGTTCGCATCCGCCGCGAGGAGGTCCGACGTGAAGGCGATCGCGCGCGGGGCCGCGAGGACGAGCAGCGGCTGTCCCGAGTCGGCGCTCGCGCGCCGCAGGTCGCGGTCGATCATCGTCACCGCGTAGCGCGCGACCTGATCCGCGTCCATCCGGCTCGCCCCGCGCCCGATCGCCTGCGTCTGTGTCTTGAGGAACGGGAGGGTGATCGCGAAGACCGCCACGGTCAGCGTCATCGCGACCACGATCTCGATCAGGGTGAGCCCCTGGGGCCGCCGGCGCCTCGTCACGGGGCCGCCAGGATCATCGATTTCACGAGCGGAGTGGCCAACCCACCCCCGAAGACGGTGACCGTCACCCGCGTCTGGTCCTTGGCGGCGGTCGAGTCCCGCGTCACCGCGGTGGTGCGACTGAAGCCCGGTGCGTGGGCCATCGTCGGCTGCGCCGTCGCCGAGGCGGACGTCTCGGTGCCGGCGTATTGACTGAGCGTGCGATACTCGTCGTGCGCCCGGATGAGTTCGAGCCGCGCCGCCGCGAGGTCGCTCGCGAGCGCGACCCAGCGCGCCTGCCCCTCCGCCTTCACGAACTGCCGGCCGAACTGGGTCATCGCGAGCAGCACCGTCAGCAGGATGACAATCGCGAAGACGACCTCGATGATGCTCATCCCTTGACGGGTCCGGGCGCGGCTCAGTCGACCTTCCGCCACGCGCCCCTCGCGTTCGAGTAGAAGACCGTCCGCCCCGTCGCCCCGATGACACCCACCGCGCGCGCATCGGTCGATACCGCCCGCGGCGATCCGAGGTAGATCACGACGTCGCCGGCCGCGTTGCCGGTCGCGGGCAGGAGCTGTCCCGCCGGCGAGATGAGGAAGGCGCGCTGCAACGCGTTTCCGGTCTCGCGCGCGCCGGGCCCCGTGAGGATGGCCGCTGTCGCCCCGTCCAGCGTGGTCAGCGGCGCGGCGAAGCGCGCCCCCTCCTGCAACGGGCGGTACATCGCGGTGTCGCCGGTGTCCATCAACCCGTTGCCGTTGACGTCCTCGATCCGGCGCAGCCGATGCGCGCTGCCGTCGAGCATCACCTGCACCTGCACGTTCTTCCGGACCGCCACCTGCTGCGCCGCGATGATGAAGTTCTGCACGAGCCTGGCGTTGCCGTCCATCCGGTACCGCCAGTAGTTCACGCGGTAGACCGCCATCCCCGCCGCGATGCCGATGATGACCAGCGCGCCGATGATCTCGAACAGCGTGAATCCCGCTCGGCGGGATGGTGCAGACATAGCACGAAGTTACGCCCTCCCACACCTTTCTACCACTTATGCGTCGCATCGGCCTCACCGGGAACATCGCCGCCGGCAAATCCACCGTCGCCGCCGGCCTCGCCGCGGCGGGGTTCCCGGTCATCGACGCCGACGCCCTCGCCCGCGAGGTCGTCGCGCCGGGCACCCCCGCCCTCGCCGCCATCGTGGCGCGGTGGGGGCCGGCGGTCCTCCTCGCCGACGGCACCCTCGACCGCGCGGCACTCCGCCGCCGCGTCCTCGCTCACCCCGCCGAGCGCGCCGCCCTCGAGACGATCACCCATCCCGCCATCGCCGCGCGCCGCGCCGCGCGCACCGCCGAGCTCTCGGCGACGGGCGCCCCCGTCATCGTCTGCGACATCCCACTCCTCTTCGAGGCGCAGCTCGAGGACACGGTCGATGCGATCGTCCTCGTCGATGCCCCCGCCGAGGTGCGCCGCGCACGGCTGATCCAGGACCGCGGGATGGATCCGGCGGAGGCCGACGCGCTCATCGCCGCGCAGATGCCCGCCGCGCGGAAGCGCGAGCGTGCGGACGTCGTGATCGAGAACGCCGGGAGCCGTGCCGAGCTCGATGCCGCGATCGCGTCACTCGTGGCGCGACTGCTTGACCCCTCCGCCACGCGGCCCTAGCCTTCGCTCCGCACGACCACCTCACCCCCGTCGCACGGAGCCCCGCGTGTCCACGATCCCCCAGGATCTCCGCTACACCGCCGACCACGAGTACGTGAAGCCGACCGCCGACCCGACGGTCGTCCTCGTCGGCATCACCGACTACGCGCAGGGCGAACTCGGCGACATCGTCTTCCTCGACCTCCCGACGGCCGGCAAGGCCTTCGGCCACCACGAGACCTTCGGCACGATCGAGGCGGTGAAGGCGGTCTCCGAGCTCTACACGCCCCTCGCGGGCGAGATTCTCGAGGTCAACGCGCGCCTTGCCGATGAGCCGGCCCTCGTGAACAGTGATCCCTACGGCGACGGCTGGATGATCAAGATGAAGGTCGATGCCGCCGCGGTCGCGGGGCTGATGGACGCCGCCGCCTACGCGAAGCACCTGGGGCAGTAAGCCCGAGCCGCTAGCTCGGGCCGTGAGGCCGGGCCGCTCCGCCGACTGACCGGCCTCCCGCATGCCGTGGGGGGCGCCGCGACCCCGTTCGCGGCGCCCCCATCTGCTGTGAGCTTCCAGCCTTCAGCCTTCAGCTTAGGCCGAATAGCTCTCGATCGGCGGACAGGCGCAGACCAGATTCCGGTCCCCGAACGCGCTCTCCACGCGCCCCACCGCCGGCCAGAACTTCCGCGCGCGCACCCACGACAGCGGGAACGCCGCCCGCTCGCGCGAATACGCCCGCGCCCACGCGTCGTCGAGCACCACCTCGAGCGTGTGCGGGGCGTGCACCAGCGGGTTGTCGTCCTTGGGTAGCACCCCCGACTCGATGTCGAGGATCTCGCCGTGGATCGCAATCATCGCGTCGCAGAACCGGTCGAGCTCGGCCTTCGACTCCGACTCCGTCGGCTCGATCATCAGCGTCCCCGCCACGGGGAAGCTGACGGTCGGCGCGTGGAAGCCGTAATCCATCAGGCGCTTCGCGATGTCCTCCACCTCGACCCCCGCCGACGCCTTGAGCGGCCGCGTGTCGATGATGCATTCGTGCGCCACGCGCCCGTTCTTCCCCTTGTAGAGCACCTCGAAGTGCCCGCGGAGCCGGTGCGCCATGTAGTTCGCATTCAGGATCGCGACCTTCGTCGCCTCCGTGAGCCCCTCGCCCCCCATCATGTCGATGTACATCATCGAGATGGGCAGGATGCTCGCGCTCCCCCACGGCGCCGCCGAGACGGCGCCGATCGCCTGCGCGCCGCCCGTGGTCACGACGCCGTGGCCCGGCAGGTACGGCGCGAGGTGCGCCACCACGCCGATCGGCCCCATCCCGGGACCGCCGCCCCCGTGCGGGATGCAGAAGGTCTTATGGAGATTGAGGTGGCAGACGTCGGCGCCGATGTCGCCCGGCCGGCAGAGCCCGACCATCGCGTTCATGTTCGCGCCGTCGAGGTACACCTGGCCGCCGTGCTCGTGGATGATGGCGCAGATGTCCTTGATGCTCTCCTCGAACACGCCGTGCGTGCTCGGGTACGTCACCATCAGCGCGGCGAGATTCGCCGAGTGCTGTTCGGCCTTCGCCCGGAGGTCCGCGACGTCGATGTTCCCGAGCGCGTCGGTCTTCACCACCACGACGCTCATCCCGGCCATCACCGCGGAGGCCGGGTTGGTCCCGTGCGCCGACTGCGGGATGAGGCAGATGGTGCGATGCCCCTGTCCGCGCGCCCGATGGTACGCACGGATCACGAGGAGCCCGGCGTACTCCCCCTGTGAGCCGGCGTTCGGCTGCAGTGAGACCGCCGCGAAACCGGTGACCTCGGCGAGGGCCGTCTCAAGGCGCCCGAACATCGCGGTGAAGCCCTTGGCCTGCGTGCGCGGCGCGAAGGGGTGGATCCCGCCGACCTCACGCCAGGTCACCGGATACATCTCGGCACTCGCGTTCAGCTTCATCGTGCAGCTGCCGAGCGGGATCATCGAGTGCGTGAGCGAGAGGTCGCGCGACTCGAGGGTCCGCATGTAGCGGAGCATCTCGTGCTCCGCGTGGTGCCGATGGAAGGTCGGGTGCGTGAGGAAGGTCGAGGTGCGCGCGTAGCGCTCGTCGTAGCGCGCATCGACGCCGCGGGCCACCGCCTCGAGGTCGATGCCGTGTGGCGCGCCCCCGTTGAACGCGGTGAGCAGATCGTCGAGGTCGCCGACGGTGGTGTTCTCCCCCATCGAGACGCCGAGCGTCGTCGCATCGACGACACGCACGTTGATCCCCGCGCGGTCGAGCGCGGTGAGGATCGGCTCCTGCTTCGCCCCGACCTCGACCGTCACCGTGTCGAAGAACACGTCCGGTCGGACGGTGAAGCCGAGCGCCTTGGCCCCCGTCGCGAAGACCTCGGCGCGGTGATGTACGCGCCGCGCGATCCGCACCAGACCATCGGGCCCGTGCCAGACGGCATACATCCCGGCCATGACGGCGAGGAGGACCTGCGCGGTGCAGACGTTCGAGGTGGCCTTCTCGCGACGGATGTGCTGCTCGCGCGTCTGGAGCGCCATCCGGAGCGCCGGCTTGCCCGACGAATCCCGCGAGACGCCGATGAGCCGCCCCGGGATCTGCCGCTTGTACTCGTCCCGCGTGGCGAAGAACGCCGCGTGCGGACCGCCGTAGCCGTAGGGCACGCCGAAGCGCTGCGAGTTGCCGACGGCCACGTCCGCCCCCCACTCGCCGGGCGGGGTGAGCAACGTGAGCGCGAGGAGGTCGGTCGCGACGATCACGAGGCCGCCCGCCGCGTGCACCCGCTCGCAGAGCACCCGATGGTCATCCACCGAGCCGAAGGTGTTCGGGTACGCGAGGAGGACGCCCGCCGTCGTCGCGTCGGGCGCCATCTGCGCGGGCGCCATCACCCGCACGGTCACGCCACGCGCCTCGGCGCGCGCCGTCACGACCTCGATCGTCTGCGGATGGCAGTCGTCCGCCACGAGGAACACATCACGCCCGTCCTTGCCGACGAGCCCGTGGATCATCGTCACCGCTTCCGCCGCCGCGGTCCCCTCATCGAGAAGCGACGCGTTCGCGATCGGGAGGCCGGTGAGATCGCTCACCACGGTCTGGTAGTTGAGCAGCGCCTCGAGCCGCCCCTGCGCGATCTCCGCCTGGTACGGCGTGTACGCGGTGTACCAGCCCGGGTTCTCGAGGATGTTGCGCTGGATCACCGCCGGCGTGTGGCAGTCGGAATACCCCATGCCGATGAATGACCGCCGCACCTCGTTGGCGCTCATCTCGGCGCGGAAGGCGGCGAGCGCCTCCTGCTCGGACTTCCCCGCGGGGATCGCGAGCGGGCGACGGAACCGGATGTTCTCCGGGATCGTGTCGTCGATGAACGCGTCGAGCGAGGGATAGCCGAGCGCCGCGAGCATCGCCGCTTGGTCGGCGGCAGAGGGCGCGATGTGGCGCGAGAGGAAGACGTCGGGCTGCGGGTGCGCGGAAGGCGTCACGGAGGGAGTCCTCGCGAGGCGGGTGGGCCTCGGCGAACCGGGGGAGGGACGACGACAGGACGGCGCGGCCGGCTGGCAGTCGGCGCGTCGGGAAAACTACAAGCCCTCACCCGGCCCCGTACATTCCAATGCGTGTCCGCGTCCCCGCTCGCCGCGCTCCGCGCCCTCCCGTGGCGCCTCCTCCGCTCCGGCCCCGGCGACGGCCTCGCCAACATGGCGACGGACCTCGCGCTCCTCGACCATGCGCGACGCACCGGCGAGGCGACCCTGCGGCTCTACGCGTGGGAGCGGCCCACCCTCTCGCTCGGCCGTCACGAACGGGGCCGCGGCGTCTTCGACGTCCGCGCGCTACGGGAGGCGGGCATTGACCTCGTCCGACGCCCGACCGGGGGGCGCGCGCTGCTGCACGACCACGAGGTGACCTACGCCGTCGCCGCCCCCGCCGCCGCGGGCTCGCTCGGCGAGACCTACCGCGCGGTCAACGCCCTCCTGTGCACCGCCCTGCACGCCCTCGGTGTCGCGGTCGACGAGGCGGCACGCCCCCCACGCGACGGCCTCACGGACCAGTCCCCGCTCCGCCCGGACGGCGCTCCCTGCTTCGCGGAGCCCTCCGCCGGCGAGCTGGTGGTCGATGGCGCCAAGCTCGTCGGCTCCGCGCAGTGGCGCGACGGCGGGGCGTGGCTGCAACACGGCTCGATCCTCCTCGAGGATGACCAGCCACGGATCGCGACGCTCCGCCGGTCCACCACGGCCGGACCCGCGGACCGAAGTCGCCCGGCGTCGCCCTCGGACGCCTCGCCTCACCACCCTCCTGTCGCCCCCGCCGCGACCCTCCGCGGCGCGCTCGGCCGTGACGTCGCCGCCGCCGATGTGGAGGCGGCGATCGTCGCCGCCTTCCGCACCGGCCTCGGCGCGATGGTGGATCTGCCGGCCGCCGCGTTATCCGGAGGCGACCTCAGGCGTCATCTAGAGGCGCTCGCTGACCCGACGTGGGTCTGGCGTCGCTGACCGCACCCGCCGGCGGTCCTCTCCCACTCGATTTCTATGACCCGCTGGCTCCGCTCCCTCCTCCTCGCCCTCCCGCTCCTCACCGCCTGCGACCGGCTCCGCGGCCCGGCCGGTGGCGGCACGGTCATCGTCTCGACCGCGGCGGACCCGGACCCCTTCCTCCCCCCGACGCGCACGAGCGTGACGGGCCGGATGGTCTCCGAGCTGCTCTTCGACCCGCTGGTGGAGATCGGCGCCGACCTGAACCCCTTCGGTGAGGCCGGCTTCGTCCCGCGGCTCGCCGCCTCGTGGTGGTGGAGCCCCGACTCCCTCGCCCTCACGTTCACGCTCGACCCGGACGCCCGCTGGCACGACGGCACCCCCGTCACCGCGCGCGACGTCGTCACGGGGCTCTCCCTCATCCGTGACCCGGCGAACGGCTCCCCCGTCGCGGGCGAGATCGTCGACATCGATTCGATTGTCGCGGTCGACGACCGCTCGGCGCGCGTCCACTTCCACGAGCGCTCGGCCGAGCAGCTGTACACGGCATCGCTCGTCTACCCGATGCCGGCGCATCTCCTGGATTCGCTCCCGGCCGGCGGGCTCGCCACGAGCGCCTACGCCCAGCGCCCCGTCGGGAGCGGCCCGTATCGACTCGTCGAGCGCGAACCGAAGGTTCGCCTCGTCCTCGGCGCCGTCGAGGACCACTACCGCGGGCGACCGGGCCCCGACCGGATCGCGCTGACCATCGCCCCCGACCCCGCGACGGGGATCGCGAAGGTCTGGGCCGGGGAGGCCGACGTCTGGGAGCTCCTCCCGCCCCCCGACGTGACGGCGGCGACCGCGTATCCGCAGGTGCGGCTCGTCCCCTCCAACGGCTGGGACTACACCTTCATCGCCTTCAACTTCCGCGCCCCGACCGACACCACGGCGGCGCATCCGCTCCTCGCGGATCCCGCGATGCGCGTCGCGCTCACCCAGGCGCTCGACCGCGCCGGCCTGGTGCGCGCCCTCTTCGACTCCCTCGCGCACCCGCTGCTCGGGCCGTTCGTCCGCGCGCAGTTCACCGCAGACACGACGATCGCACCGATTCCGTTCGACACACTCACCGCCGCGCGCGCGCTCGACTCGCTCGGATGGACAGGGCGCACCCGCGATGGCATTCGGCTCCGCGACGGCCGACCGCTCCGGCTCCGCGCCCTCGTGCCCGCACCGAGCGCGAACCGGGTGCGGGCCGCCGTCCTCGTGCAGGAGCAGTGGCGCCGCGCCGGCGTCGATCTCGTGATCGATAAGCGCGAGGCCCAGGCGTTCGGCACCGCCCGCGACGGCGGTGACTTCGACGTCGTCTTCGGCGGCTGGGGCACCACGCCGAGCGTCCGCGGGCTTCGCAGTACCTGGGGGAGCGGCGCGCGGCCCGGCTGGGGACGGCAGAACAGCGGCCGCTACGCCAACGCGGCGTTCGACTCGCTCGTCGCCGAGGGGCTCGCGAACGCGGACCCCGTCGTCACGCGCGACCGCATCCGCGCGGCGTACCGCGTGATCGTGGCGGACGCCGCCGCCGTCTGGCTGTACGAGCCGGTGCCCGTCGCCGCCGTGCATCGCCGCTTCCTGCTACCGACGTGGCGCCCGGAGGCGTGGTGGCGGACCCTCCCGTCCTGGCGCCTCGACCCCGAGGCGCCCGCCCTCGCGCGCGACGCCCGTCCAACCGACCCCTGACCGGTGCGACGGGCGCTGCTGGCACGGCTCGGTCACGGGGCGATCGTCATCGCCCTCGTCGTCAGCGCCTGCTTCACCCTCATCCGGCTCGCGCCGGGCGACCCCTTCTTCCGTGACCTCGACGCCGCGCGCCTGACCGTCGAGCAGCGCGAGGCCCAGCGCGCCGCGTTCGGCTACGACCGCCCCATCCCCGAGCAGTTCGTCCGCTACGTGGGCCAGGTCGCGCGCGGCGAACTCGGCTGGTCGCACTCCCGCTCGCAGCCCGTCGCCGCCGCCCTCGCCGCGACCCTCCCCGCGACGCTGCTGCTCATCACCGTCGCCACGCTCCTCGCCTTCGGCCTCGGCATCTCGCTCGGCGCCTGGATGGGCTGGCGGGCGGAGCAGCCACTCGCCCGCGCGGCCGACCGCGTCGCCGTGCTCGTACTGGCGGTGCCCGAGTATCTCCTCGCCCTGCTCGCGGTGATGGGCCCCGCGCTCGCCTGGGGCCTCTTCCCCGTCGGCGGGATGCGCACCGAATTCGGCCCGCGTGGCCTCGCCGGCCTGCTCGACGTCGCACACCATCTCACGCTCCCCGCGCTCGCGCTCGCGCTCCCGGTGGCCGCGATGGCCGCGCGGCTCCAGCGCGCCGCGATGCGGGCCACGTGTGACCTCCCCTTCGTCCGCACCGCGCGCGCCAAAGGGGCCGACGACCGCATCGCGCGCCGCCACGCGCGCCGCGCCGCGCTCGTACCGGTGCTCTCCTACGCGGGGGTCCATCTCGCGGTGGCGGTGAGCGGCGTCGTCGTCATCGAGCGGATCTTCGCCTGGCCCGGCATGGGCCGCCTCCTCTTCGAAGGGGTCCTCGCGCGCGACTATCCGCTCGTCGCGGGCGGCGTCCTCGTCGCCTCCATCGGCACCGTGCTCGGCACGCTCGTGGCGGACCTCGCGTTGCGCTGGGCCGATCCGCGGCAGCGGGAGCTCGCATGAGCACGCCGCTGGGCCGCCGGCTCGACCGCGTGACGCTCCTCACGCTCGGAGGGATCGTCGTGCTCGCGGCGGCCGGCCCTGCCCTCGCACCGCACGCCCCGACCGAGGCGCTCGATCCGCAGCGGCTCGCGTGGCAACCGCCGTCGGGCACGTTCCTCTTCGGCACCGACGGCTTCTCGCGCGACGTGCTGAGCCGCTTCCTCGTCGGCGCGCGACACACCCTCGGCGTCGCGCTGCTCGCGGCGAGCGTCGCCCTCCTTCTCGGCACCGCCGTCGGGCTCGGGGCCGCACTCACCCGCGGGTGGCGCGACTCGCTGCTCATGCGGGGCACCGATGCGCTCCTTGCGATGCCGCGCCTCCTCGTCCTCCTGCTCGTCGTCACCGGCACCGGCGCCCTTCGACTCGACGCGCTCGCGCTCGTCCTCGGCGCCACCGGCTGGATGACCACCGCCCGCCTCGTGCGACAGGAGACGCGTCGGCTCCTCGCCACCGATGCAATCCGCGGGGCGATCGTCCTCGGTGTCCCGCCGATGCGGCTCGTGACGCACCATCTCCTCCCCGCCCTCGCGCCGACGCTCGCCGTCGCCGCCACGGGGGCCTTCGCGAGCGCCGTGCCACTCGAGTCCGGGCTCTCGTATCTGGGCCTCGGTGTCCCGACGCCGCTCCCGAGCTGGGGGAACATCATCGCGGAGGCCGAGGGCGATCTGCTGCGCCGGTGGTGGGTCGTCGTCTTCCCGACCGTGGCGATCATCGGGACGGTGCTCCTGGCCAATCGGATCGCGGATCGTGTCGCGAGCCGCGGCGAGGCCTCGTGAGCCCGACCCCCTCGGTGCTCGAGGTCCGCAGACTCGGCGTCCGATTCGCCGGCGCGACGGCCCCTGTCCTTGATGGGATCGCGTTCTCGCTGCGGCGCGGCGAGGCGCTCGGACTCCTCGGCGACTCCGGTGCCGGTAAGTCCACACTCGCCCTCGCGCTGCTCGGACTGTTGCCGCGCGGCGCACGGTGCACACCGGAGACGGAGCGCCGGCTCGGGTCGACCCGACTCGATGACCTCGACGACCGCGCCTGGGCTGCGGTGCGCGGCCGCCGGATCGCGATGGTCTTCCAGGAACCGCTGCTCGCGCTGCATCCCACGATGCGCGTGGGCGATCAGATCATGGAGGCGGGCCGCCTGCACGGGCTCACCGAGCAGGCGTGCACGCATCGGATGCGCGAGGGGCTCGAGACGATGGGCTTCGAGGCGCCCGATCGGATCGCCGCGCGCTTCCCGCACCAACTCTCGGGCGGTCAGCGCCAGCGGATCCTCCTCGCGATGGCGATGCTGATGCGCCCGGAGGTGCTGATCGCCGACGAGCCGACGACCGCGCTCGACCCCGAGCGCCGCGATGCGGTGGCCGATGCGCTGGCGCGTCTGCGGCGCGACCACGGGACCGCGGTGATGCTCATCTCGCACGACGCCGCGCTGCTGCGGGCCCGCTGTGATGCGGTGGTCGCGTTGCGGCATGGGCGACTGGTCGATGCGCCGGAGGCCGAGGCGGAGGCGGCGACGGCCACGGGCGCTACGGCGCCGGTGGCCGATGACGCCGGCGCCAATCCGATGACGCGCCCGTCGCTCAACCGCTCGGCGAGCCCTGCCGCTGCGAGCGCCACCGGCACGGCCCCGCCCCTCCTCCGTGTCGAGCAGCTCTGTGTCGGGTACGGCGCGCCGGGCGTCGGCGCCGATGATGCCGGCGAGACGGACGACGTGATCCGCGGCTGTTCCTTCACGCTCGAACGCGGCGAGGCACTCGGCGTCGTCGGCCCCTCAGGCGCGGGGAAGACGACGCTCGCCCAGGCGCTCCTCCGCCTCCTCCCCGCGCGGCGCGGCCGCATCAGCTTCGACGGGACCGACCTCGCGACCCTCGACGGCGAGGCGCTCCGACGGCTGCGGCGACGGTTGCAGCACGTCGCGCAGGACGCGGGGGCGTCGCTCCCCCCGCGGCAGACCGCCGTCGCCGCGGTCGCGGAGGGGCTCCTCGTGCACGGGATCGCGCGTGGGGCGGAGGCCCGCACGAGAGCCACAGCACTCCTCGCCGAGGTCGGCTTCCCCGCCGCACGGGCCGACGCGCGCCTCGACACGCTCTCGAGCGGGGAGCGGCAACGCGTCGCGATCGCGCGCGCCCTCGGCCCCGGACCGGACCTCCTGATCTGCGACGAGCCCACCGCCTCGCTCGACGCCGACCGGCGGGAACAGGTCCTCGCCCTCCTCGAGCGTCTGCGCGACACCCGTGGCCTCGCCCTGCTGCTCATCTCGCACGACCACGCCGCCATCGCCCGACTGGCCCCTCGGGTGCTACCCTTGTAGCGCACCTGCCGATGCGTGACCGCGAGGTCGCGCGTGTCGGCACGGTGCGCCGTCGGACCGCAGGCTGTCGTTCTCCCCCACGCCCAGCTCTTCTATGGCACACTCCGCCGACCGTCCCGCCGCGCCCGTCTCCGCCGAGGTCGCCCCGTACGTGACCGACACCGGCTTCTTCGGCCATCCGCGCGGCCTCTCCACGCTCTTCATGACGGAGATGTGGGAGCGCTTCTCGTACTACGGCCTGCGCCCCCTCCTCGTGCTCTTCATGGCCGCCGCCCTCAGCGAGGGGGGCTTCGGGCTCGAGCGGACGCAGGCCTCCGCGATCGTCGGCATCTACGCGGCGAGCGTGTATCTGGCCTCTCTCCCCGGCGGCTGGATCGCCGACCGCTGGCTCGGCCTGCGCCGCGCGATCCTTATCGGCGCCGCGCTCATCACCGGCGGCCATCTCGCCATCGGCGTCTCCGGCTTCGCCGGGAGCGGCGCGGGCCAGCCGTTCTTCTTCCTCGGGCTGATCCTGATCGTCCTCGGCACCGGTCTGCTGAAGCCGAACATCTCCGCCATCGTCGGGGACCTCTATCCCGAGGGCGGCGCCCGGCGCGATGCGGGCTTCTCGATCTTCTACATGGGCATCAACACCGGGGCGTTCATCGGCCAGCTCGTGACCGGCTATCTCGGCGAGCGGGTGGGGTGGCACGTCGGGTTCGGCGCCGCCGGCGTCGGGATGCTCTTCGGCTTCCTCTGGTTCTGGTCGCGCGCCGCGGGCACGCTCGGCCCGATCGGCGAGGACATCGTCCGTGACCCGGATCCCGCGGTGCAGGCCCGCCGTGAAGCCGGCGTCCGGCGCGGCACGTATATCGGCCTCGCTGCGCTCACCGCCGCCTTCCTCCTCGCCACCAGCGGGATGCTGACCCTCGATCCGACGGCGATCGGGCAGGCGATGACCTTCGTTCTCGTCGGCCTCGCCGTCGTCTACTTCGCGTATCTGTTCCTCGCCGGCGGGCTCACCGGGGACGAGAAGAAGCGCACCGCGGTCATCTTCGTCCTCTTCGTCTTCGCCGCCATCTTCTGGGCCGCGTTCGAGCAGGCGCCCACCTCGCTGCAGCTCTTCGCCAACGACTTCACCGACCGGAACATCTTCGGATGGGAGATGCCCGCGACCTGGTTCCAGGTCGTGAACTCCCTCTTCATCATCCTGTTCGCCCCCGCCTTCGCCGCCCTCTGGGTCGGGCTCGCCAAGCGCGGCATCGATCTCTCGAGCCCCACGAAGTTCGCCCTCGGCCTCGCGCTCGCCGGCCTCGGCTTCCAGCTGATGGTGAGTGC
>JARIFA010000007.1 GCA_031127075.1 Gemmatimonadota bacterium
GTGAAGGAAGGGGACCTCGTGGCCGGCACGCACGGCCGCAGCTTCTGGATCCTCGACGATCTCTCGGCGCTCCGGCAGGTGACGGCCGAGGCGCTCGCGAAGCCGGCGCACCTCTTCGCCCCGCGCGACGCGTATCGCATCGAGTGGGGGGGCGGCTTCGGCGGCGGGATGCGCGGCCCGGGTGCCGGCGCGTCGAACCCCGGCCAGAATCCGCCGACCGGCGTGATCGTGCGCTACCACCTCGCGACGGCGGGGCAGGCGGTGAAGCTCGAGTTCCTCGCACCGGACGGCAGCGTCATCAAGGCGTATGAGGCCGCCGATTCCGCGACGCTCGCGGCGGAGCGCGCCGCCGCGGCGAACGCGCCAGCTGGCGGCCGCTTCGGTGGCGGTGCGGCGCAGCGCCCCGCGAACGCGGCGGGGATGAACAGCTTCGCGTGGGATATGCGGTACCCCGACGCGAGCACCTTCCGCGGGATGATCCTCTGGGCGGGGGGCACGCGCGGTCCCGTCGCGCCGGCCGGGACGTACACGGTGCGGATGACCGTCGCGGGGCAGGCGCCGCAGACGGCGACGTTCAAACTGCTGAACGATCCGCGCTCGGAGGCGACCGACGCCGACCTCGTGGCACAGTTCGACTTCCTGATGAAGGTGCGCGACAAGACCACCGAGGCCAACGACGCCGTGAAGCAGGTCCGCTGGGTGCGCGGCGAGATGCAGGACCGCCTCACCGCCGCGCCGCGGCTCCGTCGGATGGCGACCGATCTCGACTCGGCGATGTCGCGCATCGAGCGGGAGGTCTACCAGGTGAAGAACCAGAGCGGACAGGATCCGCTCAACTATCCGGTGCGCCTCAACAACCGCATCGCGGGGCTCTCTGGGGTGGCGTCGTCCGGGCCGTACCGTCCGACGGCGCAGGCGGAGCAGGTACTCACCGAGTTGTCGACCGCGCTCGGCGTGCAGCTCACACGGCTCCAGCGCGTCTTCGACGAGGATCTCAAGAAGTTCAATGACGAGCTCCGGAAGCTCGGGCTCGAGCCGATCGTGCCGAAGGCGGAGGAGAAGCCGGTCGCGCGGCCGACGGTGACGATGGACGACGACGACACGATGGACGAGGTCGTCCCGCGGTGACGGATGCCGAGCCATCGGCCGGGTCGGGGGGCGCGATGAGCGCCCCCCTGCTCGTGCGCGACGCGACACCGGCCGACTCGTCGGCGGTGCTCGCGATGAACAATGCTGCCACGCCGAACGTGAACGCGCTCGACGAGACCGAGTGGGGCTGGCTCGTCGCGCACGCGACGTATTACCGGGTGGCGGCGGACGCGGAGGGGATTGCGGGGTTCATCCTCTGCGTTCCGGCGGGGCTCGACTACTGGAGCCTCAACTACGCTTGGTTCACCGCGCGGCTCCCCGACTTCCTGTACCTGGACCGCGTGGTGGTGGCGGAGCGCGCGCGGAACCGTGGGGTGGGGACGGCGCTCTACGCCGACCTGCACGCGACCGTCGCCGGACGGTGGCCCTCCGTCACCCTCGAGGTGAACCTTCGCCCGCCGAACCCCGGCTCGCAGCGCTTTCATGAGCGGCTCGGGTATCGCCCGATGGGGGTGCGGGAGTCGGAGGATGGGGCGTACGCGGTGCAGATGTACGCGCGCGACGTGTGAACGACCGAGGCGATCCGCTCTAGCATGGAGCGGATCGCCTCTCGGTAAGGCGCATCACCCCGCCGGGATCACCCCGCGATCGGCGGCACCGTGCTCGGGTCCACCGCCATCCCCATCGCGTGGATCCCCTTATCGACGTAGAGCGTGACGCCGGTGACCGCGGAAGCGAGCGGGGAGCAGAGGAAGGCCGTCGCCGTGCCCACCTCGATCGCCTCGAGCCGCTCCTTCAGCGGGGCGTTCCCCTCGCAGTATTTGACCATATCGTCGATGATCCCGATGGCGCTCGCCGCCCGTGAGGCGTACGGGCCAGCGGAGATCGTATTCACGCGGATGCCGTACTTTCGGCCTGCCTCGTAGGCGAGGACGCGGGTGTCGCTCTCGAGCGCGGCCTTGGCCGACGACATCCCGCCGCCGTAGCCCGGGATCGCGCGCTCGCTCGCGAGGTAGGTGAGCGAGGCGACGCTGCCGCCCGCGCGCATCAGCGGCCCGAACTCGCGCAGCATCGACACGAGCGAATACGCGCTCGCGCCGACCGCGGCGAGATACCCGGCACGGCTTGTCTCGAGGAGGGGCTTCTTCACCTCGGGGCCGTTCGCGAGGGAGTGCACGAGGATGTCGATCGACCCCTCGCCGAAGTCCTCGCGCACGCGCGCGGCGAGCCCGGCGATGGAGAAGTCGCCCACGTCCTTGTAACGCTTGCTCTCGCGCACGTCGGCCGGCGCGTCCTCGAGCCGGTCGTAGACGGCGTCGAGGGGGTAGATCTTCTCGAAGCTGAGCAGCGAGCCGTCGCTGAGGGTGCGCGACCCGTCGAGCTTCCCGCGCTCGAGGAGGTTCAGGAAGATGTTGAGGGCCGGCGGCCAGGTGGCGACGCAGACGGTCGCGCCCGCCTCGATGAGGCACTTGGCGATGGCCCAGCCGAAGCCGTTGTCGTCGGCGACGCCGGCCACGAGGGCGCGCTTGCCGCGGAGATCGATGGGAAGCATCCCGTGATATCGCCGGGGCCGGGTGCCCGGGGCAAGGGGGACGTCCGCCCGGACCTGCCGCCGATGCCGTCCGACGCTACACGTGCGCGGCGCGCGCGAGGCGGTCGCGGATCCCATCCCACGCGGGATCCGACGGGACCTGCTCCACCAGCACGGTCGTGCCGCATGCGTCGTCCACCGCGTGCAGCGCGGCGTAGAGCTCGGCCGCATACGCGAGCGGTGACGCCTCGAGATGGAGGTGGATGTGTAGTTCCGAGGCGGCGGCGCGTCCGGCTTCGCTCCAGGTGATCGCCGCGAGGGTGTTCTCCATCGCGCTGCCGGGCGTCGTCGCGCGGGTCCCGGCCGCCGACGCATCGAGGCCGCGGCGTCGGCCGGTCGTCACCGCCTGCGCCATCGCGTCGGCGTCGAGCAGTCGCACCGTCGCCCGTGGCGCGTAATGCCGCGCGATCATTCCCGGCGCGGCCCGCGGCGCTTCCGCCTCCGTCACCGGCACGGGATCCTGCAACGGTCCCACCACCGCCTCGAGCTCGGCACGCGTGATGGTCCCGGGGCGGAGCAGCGTCGGCGGCGTCGTCGTGCAGTCCACCACCGTGCTCTCGATCCCGACCGGCGTGCGTCCCCCATCGAGGATCAGCGCCACGCGATCGCCGAGCGACCGCGCCACCTGCGCCCCCGTGACGGGCGAGAGTGCCGTGAAGCGGTTCGCGCTCGGCGCGGCGATCGGGAGGCCCACCGCGGCGAGCAGCGCGCGTGCCACCGGATGGGCGGGGATGCGGATCGCCACGGTCTCCCGGCCCGCCGTCACCTCGTCGGGGACGAGGGCACGCTTGGGGAGCACGAGCGTGAGGGGGCCGGGCCACCAGTGCGTGGCGAGCTGCTCGGCGACGCCGGGCCACGTCGTCACCAGCGTCCTCGCCGTCGCGACGTCGGGGACGTGCACGATCAGCGGATTAAAGGCGGGACGCCCCTTGGCCGCGAAGATGCGCCGGACCGCCGCGGCATCGAGTGCGTGCGCGCCGAGTCCGTACACGGTCTCCGTCGGGAAGGCGACGAGCTCACCGCGTCGGAGGTGATCGGCTGCCTCGCGCAGCAGCGCCGGATCTGGATGCGTGGGATCGATCGGGCGAAGCACGCCCGGCGCCGTGGCCGGCGGTGTGACGGCTTCGTCGGTCAACGCGACACGCCGGTCGCGAGACTCGTCCCGGCCGCAGTCGCCACACGCGCGCAGGCGGCGAGCACCGCGCCACCGACGAAGAGTGCCGTCTCCTCGGGGTCGAATCGTGGCGTGTGGGCGCCCGCGGCGCTCCGGCCCTCGCCGAGGGTGCCGATGCGCAGGAAGCACCCCGGCATCCGCTCGGTGTAGAAGGCGAAGTCTTCGCCTCCCATGTTCGCCGTCGGCAGCGCCGTCAACGCGGACGCGCCGAGCACCTCGCGCACCGCGGTGCGCGCGCAGGCGGCGGCGGTCGGGGTGTTCAGCAGCGGCGGCGTCCCTTCGCTCAGCGTGCAGACCGCCCGCACCCCGTGCAGCGCGGCGACCGACTCGGCCACCGCCCGCACGCCGTCGCAGAGGAGGGTGCGCGCCGCGCGGGTCGTCGCGCGGATGGTGCCGGCCACGCGCGCGCGCTCGGGGATCACATTCGCCGCGCTCCCGGCGTCGGCGACGGTCACCGAGACGACGCCGGGGAGCCCCGGGTCGAGGCGTCGCGAGACGAGCGTCTGCACTTCCATCACGAAGGCCGCGAGCGCGACGATCGGATCACGCGCGTCCTGTGGGCGAGCGCCGTGTCCACCGCGGCCGTGGAAGACGACGTCGAAGGTGTCGGTGCTCGCTGCGATCGCACCGTCGGTCGCGACCACCTCGCCGACGGGGAAGCGCCAATCGACGTGCCCACCGAAGATCGCGTGGACGCCGTCGAGCACGCCGCTCGCGAGCACGCGCGCGGCGCCCTCGCCCACCTCCTCCGCCGGTTGCAGCACGAGGCGCACCGTGCCTGCGGCTGGCGCCTTCGCGAGGAGGATGCCGGCGGCGACGGTCCACGCGGCGTGCATGTCGTGCCCGCAGGCGTGCATCACGCCAGGGTGCACGGAGGCGAAGGGGAGCCCCGTCTCCTCGGCGATGGGGAGCGCGTCGATGTCGCCGCGGAGCGCGATGACCGGTGCGGCGGGATCGGTGCCGGGGATGGTCGCGACGAGCCCGGTCCCCGCGACCTCGCGGATCTCGGTGATCCCCGCGGCTTCGAGCGCGGCGCGGAGGGTGCGCTGTGTCGTGTGCTCCTGCCAGGAGAGCTCGGGGGCGGCGTGCAGCGCGCGCCGGAGCGCGAGCACGCGCTCCCGTTCCTCGGGAGTGAATCGTGCCACCGCGCCGGCCACGCGTGCCGCCCGGGCGGCATCGCCCGTCGGCGCCGCGCCCTCAGGCCCCACGCCTGCGGCGTCGCTCACGCGCGCAGCTCCTCCGTGCGCACCGTCAACGCCTCGATGCGCGCGCGGTCGACCTCGACACCGATGCCCGCCCGGCCGAGCGGCACCCGCACCATCCCGTACGCGTCCATCGTCCACTCGGGCGTCACCACGTCCTGCGCCCAGTACCGCGCGCTCGGAGAGAGATCGCCGGGGAGCGTGAAGTTCGGGAGGGAGGCGAGCGCGACGTTGTACGCGCGGCCGATCCCGCTCTCGAGCATCCCGCCGCACCAGACGGGGATCCCCTCCGCCTGGCAGAAGTCGTGGATCGCGAGGGAGGGCCCGAAGCCCCCGACGCGGCCCGGCTTGATGTTGATGATCCGTCCCGCCTGCAGCGTGACCATATCCTGCGCCCGGTCGAGCGAGATGATCGACTCGTCGAGACAGAGCGGGGTGCGGAGTCGCCGCTGCAGCGTCGCGTGGCGCACGAGGTCATCATTAGCGAGCGGCTGCTCGATCATCATCAGGTCGAGCCCGTCGAGCCCCGCGAGATGGTCGGCGTCGGCGAGGGTGTAGGCGTTGTTGGCATCGGCCATCAGGTGCGCGTCGGGACCCACCGCCTCGCGCACCGCGCGCACCCACGCCACGTCCTTCCCGGGGGCGATCTTGATCTTGACCTTCTGGTAGCCCGCCGCGACCGACTCGCGCGCCTTCTCGATGAGCCGCTCCACCGTCGGCTGGATCCCGAGTGAGATCCCCGTCGCGATCTGCTCGCGCGTGCCGCCGATGAGCCGCGCGAGCGGGAGTCCCGCCTGTGTCGCGGCGAGCCCCCACATCCCCATCTCGAGCGCCGCCTTCGCCATATGGTGGCCGCGGACGTCCTCGTCGAGTCGCGCGAAGACATCGCCCGGCGCGGCGATCGACTGCCCGAGGAGCCGCGGCGCGAGGACGCGCACGATCGTGGGCCACGCCGTATCGAGCGTCTCCGGGGAGTAGTTCGGGAGGTCATCCACCACGCACTCACTCCACGTGGAGGCTCCATCAGCATCGGTGAGCTCGCAGAGGAGGATGCGGCGGTCGCGCATCTCCCCGGACGAGATGCGGAACGGCTCCTTGAGCGGGAGTCGGATCTCGCGCAGGACGAGTCGATCGAGTCGCATCACGCCTCCGGGCGTACGAGGAGATAGGTGCCGCCGTCGGCGTCACGGACGAAGCCGCGGACCGTGTAGCCGCGGGCGAGGTAGTGCGTGAACGCGCGGCGTGTGGCGACGCGCCACGCACGCGCCGCGGCGAGGTCGGTCGCGGCGAGCGCGGAGATGTCACGCGGGATGCGGACGCCCACCATCGGTGCATCCACGAGCGGCCCTTCGGTCGCGTCCGCGGTCACCGCGAGCGGGAGTGCGGTCGGAAGCGCCTCGCACGGCGCGGCGGCGTGCGCGGGATCCACCGCCCACGCCACCACGAACCGATCGGTGGGCATGTCGCCCTGCAGCGGGGAGTTGGTCGCGTCGCCGTACATCGCCGGCACGTACTCGTCGGCGCGCGCCCCCATCCGATTCAGGTTGAGGTGCGCGTTCTTCGCGACGAGCGGGTCGTACGTCCAATAGATGGTCTCGACGCCGAGAGCGGCGCAGCGTGCGCGCTGGTAGGCCTTGAGCGCCTCGCCGAGGTGCCGGCCCTGCTGTTCGGGCCGTACCGCGAGCATATCGGACCAATGAATGAGCGTGCCGTCCTTCAGTCCCGTGACACCGAAGACGAATCCCTGCAGCACCCCCGCGTCATCGAAGGCGCCGGCGACGACGCCCCCGGTCTTGAGGGCGACGAGGAGCATCGCGGCAGGGATCTTCTCGGTGAAGCCGCGGCCCCAGGTGAGCTCCTGGAGTTCGACGCAGGCGGCCCGGTCCGCGTGGGTGGTCAGGTCACGGATGTCCACGGCGGGTAAATTACGACGTATGCGATGCGAACGGGTGGGCCGCTGGTCGGGCGGAATGACGTGTCGACGCGCGCCGTGGCGATGGATCGTCCTCCTCGGTCTCGTGCTGCCGAGCTCGGTCGCCTCGCCCCTCGGGGCCCAGCCCCTCGACCTCCGCGTCCGTCAGGTCGTCCGCAGTGACGCCTGGCAGGCGAACACCACCCTCGGTGCCCTCAGCGATGCCGGCAATACCTGGGGGGCGCCCGGGGTGATCCTGCTCGGGACGGGCCTCTGGCTCGGCGGTCGCCTGGCCGACGACCCGCGGATGGCGACGATCGGCTTCCGGGCCTTCGAGGCGATCGGCGTCTCCGGCGTCATCACCGGGACGATCAAGGGCATCGTGGGACGGGCGCGCCCGCGCATCAGTCCGACCGACGCCGGTGACCTCCAGCTGATGCGCGGTGCCCGCGAGGGGAACGACTACCAATCCTTCCCGTCAGGGCACACCACCGCCGCCTTCGCCTTCGCCGCCGCGGTGACCGCCGAGACGCGCCGCCTCGCCCCGGACCGCGCACGGACCGTGGCGCTCACGACCTACGGCCTCGCGACCGCCACCGCCTTCGCGCGGATGTACAGCGACGCGCACTGGCTGACCGATGTGATGGCGGGCGCGGCGGTCGGCATCGCCACCGGGCACGCGGCCTCACGTTGGCACGCAAAACGTCCCGGCCACGCGATCGACCGCATCTTCCTCGGCGGCGATGTCGCCCCGCTGCTCCGTTCGACGCCCGCCGGCCACACCATCCTCGGCGCGACGATCACGTGGCCGTAGCCGGTATCTTCGTCGTCATCGAGCTCGAGGGGGCGCTCGCCGAGCGGATCCACGGGCAGCAGCGCGCCTTCGATCCGAAGATGGCTCGGCATCTGCCACCGCACATCACGCTCATCGGGTCGTCGGGTGCCGGTCCAATCCGCGCGGACACGCCGGTCGACGAGCTCCGGGCGCGGATCCTCCCGATCGCGGCGACCACCGCACCTATCACCCTGCACTTCGGTGCGCCCGAACGCTTCGTGCAGCGCGAGATCGTCTCGCTTCCGCTCGACCCACACGGGCCGCTCCGCACCCTGCACGAACGCTTGGCGACCTGTGGGCTCACCTGTGCACCCGCACGATACCCGTTCACGCCGCACTGCACCCTGACGATGTATCCCACACTCACCGCGGAGCGGCTGCGGGCGGTGATGGCGGTGCGCGAGCCTGAGCCGTTCCTCGTGGGCCGACTGCGAGTCTACCTCACCCGGGAGCCGCAGCCGGCGCGGCACCTGTTCGATGCGCCGCTCGGTGTGGCGCTGGAGCACGCGTGACGTCTCGTCGGATGATGAACGCGCAAGTCGCGTGGGGGCGCGTGCCGCGCCACGTGTTGCTCATCGCAAGTCTCTGGTCCAGCCCGCTCGTCGCGCAGGGACGACTGCTGCGGGCCTCGGACAACGACACCCTGCCCGCCAAGCCGCCGACGGCCCGCCTCGCCTATGGGCCCGACTCCCTGCAGTTCGGCGAGCTGCGTCTCCCCGACGGGGCGGGGCCCTTCCCCATCGCGATCGTGATTCACGGGGGGTGTTGGGTCTCGCGGTTCGCGACGCTGCGCAACAGCGCCGCCGTCAGCGACGCGCTCCGCGACGCGGGGATCGCCACCTGGAACATCGAGTATCGCCGTGCGGACAGCCCGGGCGGTGGGTGGCCGAACACCTTCCTCGACGCTGCGCGCGCCACCGACCAGCTCCGGGCGATAGCCAGGAGCTATCCGCTCGATCTCTCACGCGTCGTCGCCATCGGACATTCGGCGGGCGGACATCTCGCGATGTGGCTCGCCGCCGCGGATCGGGTACCCGCAGGGAGCGCCATCGCGCGCCGCGACCCGTTGCCGCTCGTGGGTGCCGTCGCGCTCGCCGGTATCGCGGACCTCACGGAGTTCCGCACCTATTCGCGCTTCACCTGTGGCGATGTCGTCGATGGTCTGATGGGTGGGTCGCCGGAGCAGGTGCCCGAGCGGTACGCGGCGGGCGCGCCGCGCCAGCTCTTTCCGTTGCGCGTCCCGCACGTGCAGATCGTCGGGACGGAGGACCGGGTGCTGCCGGCGGCGGCGCGCGAGGCGCATCGTGCCGCCGCGACGGCCGCCGGCAGTCCGTTCGCCCTCGTCGTCGTCGAGGGGGCCGGGCACCATGAGCTCCTCTCACCTCGGAGCGCGACCTGGCCGGCGGTACTGGCCGAGGTGCGACGGCTCCTCACCCCGGCAGTGGCGACTCCCGATCGATGACGCGGAGCGTCGCGAGCCAGTCGCGGAGCGTCCCGAAGTAGGTCGCGGAGTCGGCGGCGAAGGCGCGGTCGTGCCCACCCGTCAGCGTCGCGAACGTCTTCGGCGCCTCGAACGCCGCGAAGAGCTGCTGCCCCATCGTGAAGGGAATCGCGCCGTCGTCCTCCGCGTGCAGGAGCAGTTTCGGCATCGCGATGCTGTCGGCACGGTCGAGGCTCGCGAAGCGTTCGCGTGCGAGCCAGCGCACGGGGAGCCACGGATAGCGTCCAGCGCCGACGTCTGGAATCGAGGTGAACGCACCCTCGAGAGCGAGTCCCGCCGCACCGACCCGCGCGGCCAGGTGCGTCGCGACGCCCGAGCCGAGCGAGTGGCCGAAGATCACCACGTGTGACGGATCGACGCCGCGCTCGGTCGTGAGCCAGTCGAAGGTCGCGCGCGCGTCGCGATACAGCCCTTCTTCTGTGAGGGGCCCGTCGTCGCTCGCGCCGTAGCCGCGATAGTCGACGAGGACGAGCCCGACGCCGAGGGCGCGCATCGGGTGGATCCACGCCTGCCGGAGCGGGACGGAGATGTTCGCCGCGTTCCCGTGGAGGAAGAGGACCCAGAGCGGGGCGTCCTCGGTGGAGAATGTGTCGGTGGGCACCGGTGCCCCGGTTGCGCCGAGATCTGGGATCGCCCGCTCGGCCGCGCTCATCGGCGGGATCACCCAGGCGGAGAGCGTCAGTGAGTCCGGGGTGGGGATCCGCACCGCCTCGACCGGGAGGTCAGCAGCTGCGGCGACCATCGTACGGCCACCGTACTGATCGGGATGGAAAACGAACGACGTCTCGTTCGCCATCATATACACCGCCGCACCGAGGTAGCCGCCGATGGCGACGACGAGAGGGACCGCGATGAGCCAGCGCCGCCGTCGCACCGCCGTATTCACCGGAGCGCCTTCTGGATGGCCGTTTCGATGTCCTGGTCGCCGCCGAGTCCGGTGTAGACGACCTTCCCGGTGCGGTCGGTGACGACCACATAGCTCGTCGCCGGCACATCGTAGTCACCGACGGCGTCCCCGCGACGGTCGTAGAAGTGCGTGAAGCCGGTGAGGTGATCGGTCACGTAGCGGCGCACCCGCTCCGGCGACTGGTTCACGCTCACGGCGACGCCGACGAAGGCGACACGACCGGCGTACTTCCGCTGCGCAGCCTGCATCCGCGGCTCGAGCTCGCGGCAGTTGCTGCACCAGGTGGCCCAGAACTCGATGACGGCGGGCTTCCCGGCGATGGCCGTTCCGAGTCGCGCAGGGCGGCCGTCGAGCGTCTCGAGTGCGACGTCGGGCGCCGCGGCACCGACCTCGATACCGAGCTGCGCTCCTGCGGCGCGCGGGGTGACGAGGCCCACGGCCGCGATGAGGATCGCGAAGGTACGCAGGCCGCGGCGGAGGATGACGGGGAGGACGGTCGTGGCGCGCATCGAATCCACTAAAAGAGGAGTTTGCCCATCTCGATCAGGTAGTACTCGGCCACGCCGAGCATCGCGAGCGCGAAGAGGCGCTTCACCCAGAGCATCCAGGCGCCCGCCCGCGGCAGGCGCGCGACCGCGCCGCTCGAGAGCCCGACGAGGACGAGGAGGGTGCACATCCCGAACGAGAAGGCGAGGAGATAGACGAAGCCGAGGAGCCCGCTCCCCGTGCGCGTCACCCACGTGAGGACGGCGGCCATCACGGGGGCGCCGCAGGGGGCGGCGACGAGCCCCGACATCGCGCCCATCACGAAGGCGCCGCCGGCGCGACCGCCCGTGCCCGCCGTCGCCGCGCGGCCCGCCAGCGCCGCCGGAAGCCGGATCGGGATGACGTCGAGCATCGCGAGGGCGGAGAGGAGGAGCAGGTTCGCCATCGCGAAGTAGAGCCACGGATTGGTGCTCACCGTGCCGAACATCGTGCCGGTGAGTCCCGCGACGACGCCGAGCAGCGCATAGACCGTCGCGAGCCCAATCACGTAGCTGAGCGTGAGCACCAGGGTCCGCGCCATCGGGGGCCGCGTACCGTCCGCGTTCGCCCCGCCGACGATCGCCGCGGTGATCGGGATCATCGGGTAGATACAGGGGGTCAGCGAGGTCAGGACGCCGGCCAGATAGAGGAACGGCAGCGCCGAGAGAGGGCTTTCCGAGAGGCGCTGGGCGAGGTCCATGGGGGGAAAGATGGGTGGGGCGCGGCGAGGAGAGGGAGTGGCGTCGACCGGACGCGCCGTCAGGTGCTAGCCGAGACCGACGGCGCCTCGCACATTCCCGCCCGGTCCTGATACCTGGACCCTGACCCCTCATCCCTGGAAGAGGAATGCCCCTCCGCCCTCGCTTCGTTCCCCTCGCGGCGCTCCTGCTCGCCGCCCCCCTCCTGGCCCAGCGCGCCCCCGCGGCGCGTCCGGACACCGCTACCACCATCGTCACCCGGCAGTACGGCGACCTCGCGGCCGGCCCGTACAAGCGGCTCGTGATCCGGAACGCGATGGTCGTACCCGGCCACGGCGGTCCGACCGCCGGCCCGTACGACATCGTGATCGTCGGGAACACCATCGCCGAGATGATCCCCTTCGATCCCGTCGCGGCCGAGCGGCGCGGGGCCGGGTCGCGCCCCACGGGGGACCGCGTGATCGACGCCACCGGGATGACGGTGATGCCCGGGATGATTGACCTGCATACGCACCTGCGGACGCAGCCGATGGAGCTGGACTATGTGTACTATCTGAAGCTCGCGCACGGCACGACGACGATGGTGAATGCGGCGGACCGCGGCGTCGATTCGGCGCTGACACAGGCGCGGCTCTCGGCGCGCAACGAGATCATCGCGCCGCGGATGTTCCCGCTGGTGGGATGGGGTGCGACGACCCGTTTCTCACGGATCGAGCTCGATGATCCCGCCAAGGCGCCGGAGGTGGCCCGCCAGATGGCGGCCAACGGGATCCGCGTCATCTCGATGGATAGCAACGGCTGGAGCCGCGCGATCATCAAGGCAATTGCGGACGCCGCGCGCGCCAACGGGATGATCACCTCGTTTCATATCCCACCGTCGACCGTGGCCGTGGCCGACGCGGCCGACGTCGCTTGCCTCGGCGTCACCATGATCGAGCACCACTATGGATACGCCGAGTCGGCGCTCGACCGGACGACGCAGAACTTCGAGCGGACCTACGAGTTCGGGAACGAGAACCACCGGTTCCGCGCCGCGGGGCGCGTGTGGACCGAGACCAACCGCGACCGGCTGCTGACGCAGATCGCCGACTCGATGGCCAAGTGCGGCGTGACGATGCTCCCGACGCGCGTGGTGTACGAGGCGAACCGTGATGTGATCCGTGCGACGAGCCTCCCGTGGCACGAGAAGTACACGCACCAGGCGCTCCTCAACTGGAACTACCCGAACCCCGCCTATCACGGCGCGTTCCATTACGACTGGACCTCGGACGACGAGGCGTACTGGGCCTCGGCGTACGAGCTCTGGGGGAAGCTGATCTTCGAGCACAACCGTCGGGGCGGACGCGTGGCCTACGGCACCGACGACAATTACATCTGGGCGACGCCGGGGTTCAGCAGCGTCCGAGAGTTGCAGCTGCTGCGTGAGACGGGGATGCACAGTCTCGAGGTGCTGCGCGCTGCAACCAAGACGAGCGCCGAGGTGTTGGGTGAAGCGAAGCTCGGGCTCGTGCGCCCGGGGTATCTCGCCGACCTGGTCCTCGTGGACGGCAACCCCGCGAACAACCTCAAGTTCATGTACAGCTTCGGCGACCTGACGGTGGATGCGCAGGGGAAGATGTACCGGACGCGTGGCATCGTGCACACGATCAAGGATGGCGTCGTAATGGAGAACGGTAACCTGATGCGCGAGGTCGAGCGGATGGTGCGGCAGTCGAAGCAGGGGGTGTCGCCGTCCAACGTGATCACGGCGCCTTTCCTCCCGGCGCGGCCGTAAGGGGGTCCAGCGCTTCGACCCCGGGAGGGCTGTGAGGGAAACCGCCCTACTGGGGTCGGCCGTTAGATTGCAGGGCGGAGTCGGCGAGGTGCCGGCCCCGCCCTGACCTTTTCTGGAATCGACCGTGGCCGGACCGCAATTCATCTACGTCATGAAGGGGCTGAAGAAGGTCATCCCCCCTTCCCGCATCATCCTCGACGACATCTGGCTCTCGTTCTACCCCGGCGCCAAGATCGGCGTCCTCGGCCCCAACGGCGCCGGTAAGTCGTCGCTCCTGAAGATCATGGCCGGTGTCGACCAGGACTTCCAAGGGGAAGCCTGGGCGCACAAGGGCACCAAGATCGGCTACCTGCCGCAGGAGCCCCAGCTCGACGAGTCACTCGACGTCCGCGGCAACGTGGAACTCGGCGTGAAGGCGCAGCGCGACCTACTCGTGAAGTTCGAGCAGATCTCCGCGAAGTTCGCCGAACCAATGAGCGACGACGAGATGAACGCGCTCATCGAGGAGCAGGGGAAGGTGCAGGAGCGGATCGACGCGCTCGACCTCTGGAACCTCGACAACAAGATCGAGGTCGCGATGGACGCGCTTCGGCTCCCGCCGGGCGACGCGGGCGTCACGACCCTCTCGGGCGGTGAGAAGCGCCGCGTCGCGCTCTGCCGTCTCCTCCTCGAGGAGCCGGATATGCTCCTCCTCGACGAGCCGACCAACCACCTCGACGCCGAGTCGGTGGCGTGGCTCGAGAAGTTCCTCGAGACCTTCCCCGGGACCGTGGTCGCCATCACGCACGACCGCTACTTCCTCGACAACGTCGCCAAGTGGATCCTCGAGCTTGACCGCGGGCGCGGCGTGCCGTACGAGGGGAACTACTCCGGTTGGCTCCAGCAGAAGCAGACGCGGCTCGCGCAGGAGGAGAAGGTCGCCTCGGCGCGGCAGCGCTCCCTCGAGCGCGAGCTCGAGTGGGTGCGGATGGCGCCGCGCGCGCGGCAGGCGAAGAGCAAGGCGCGTCTGCAGGCGTACGAGGAGCTGGCGAGCGAGGCGCAGCAGGAGCGCGTCGCGCAGAACGAGATCATCATCCCGCCGGCCCCGCGACTCGGCAACGACGTCGTCATCGCCAAGGGACTCACGAAGGGCTTCGGCGACCGTCTCCTGATCGACAAGCTCAACTTCTCGCTCCCGCGCGGCGGGATCGTCGGGATCATCGGCCCGAACGGGGCGGGCAAGACGACGCTCTTCCGGATGATCTCCGGCGCGGAGAAGCCCGACGGCGGTTCGCTGACCGTCGGCGAGACGGTGCAGCTGGCCTACGCTGACCAGACGCGCACGCTCGACGGGAACAAGACCGTCTGGGAGGAGATCTCCGGCGGCAACGAGCTCGTGACCGTCGGCAAGAAGGAGCTCAACAGCCGCGCCTATCTCTCGAGCTTCAACTTCAAGGGCACCGACCAGCAGAAGAAGGTCGGCATCCTCTCCGGCGGTGAGCGGAACCGGCTCCACCTGGCCAAGACGCTGATGAGCGGCGGCAACCTGCTCCTTCTCGACGAGCCGACGAACGACCTCGACGTGGACACGCTCCGTGCGCTGGAAGTCGCGCTCCTCGACTATTCCGGCTGCGCGGTGGTGATCTCCCACGACCGCTGGTTCCTCGACCGCGTGGCGACGCATATCCTCGCCTTCGAGGGGAACTCGGAGGTCGTCTGGTTCGAGGGGAACTACCAGGCGTACATCGAAGATCTGCGGAAGCGGAAGGGCGCGGATGCGGATCAGCCGCATCGGATCAAGTTCAAGCCGCTCACCCGGTGACGTACCCGCGTCGACCCGTGCAGCAGCCACACGAGGTGTGCCGATGACCCGCATGCTCTTCCTGAACCTCCCCGTGGCGGATCTTCCGCGCGCGATGGATTTCTGGACCGCCCTCGGCTTCTCGTTCAATCCGCAGTTCACCGACGAGAACGCCGCCTGTCTGGTGATCAGTGAGCACGCCGGGGTGATGCTTCTGACGCCGCCGATGTTCGCGCGATTCACCACGCAGCCGGTCTCCGACGCCCAGCAGGTGACCGGCGCGCTCTTCGCTGTCACCTGCGAGAGCCGCGCGGCGGTGGATGCGATGGTCGGTGCGGCGATCGCACATGGTGGACGAGAGGCGATGCCGCCGCAGGATCACGGGTTCATGTATCAGTGGAGCTTCCGCGATCCGGACGGGCATCACTGGGAGCCGTTCTGGATGGATCCGGCGGCGGTCGAGCCGGCTGGTGACGAGGCCTAGCACCTCACACGATGCTCGTGGAGCATCGTCTCGTCGCATCCGAAGGGTGCCACCGAGCGCGGCGGCGACGGTGTGGCGACGGATGGGGGCGCGTTATCATTCGCGGCAGACAGTTCGTCTCTCCCCTGCCAGCGGTAGTCAAATGATCCAGAAGCTTCGTGGTCCCGATGCGTGGTCGGTTCGGTGCATGCGGCTGGTGGCGGTGGCGCTGATCGCATGGGGCGTCGTCGGCTGCGCGGCGCCCGAGCGATCCACCGCGCCGGTGGCGGTGGACACGTTGCCGACCCCGGTGGCACCGGTCATGGTGCGCCTGTGGTCGGATTCGGCCTCGTGGCCTGGCGGGCGCATCCCTGTGGCAGGCGACCTCGTGGTGATCCCTGCCGGCACGCGGATGCGCCTCGACGTGTCTCCCCCATCGCTCAGGGGCCTCGACATTCAGGGTGAGATCGAGGCGGATACCTCGCGCGACCTCGATCTCGTCGTCGGGTGGATTCGGGTCGCTGGCGCGCTGCGCATCGGGACCGAGGCGCAGCCATACACCCGCCGTGCCCGGATCACGCTCACCGGGTCGGGTGATACCGAGGCGATCACGGGGATGGGTACCCGGGTCATCGGCGTGCTGCCCGGTGGCCGGCTGACGCTACAAGGCCCGTCGCGCCGAGCGTGGACGCGTCTCGCGGCGACGGTTGGCACCGGTGCGACCACGATCACGATGAGTCAGGACGTCGATTGGCGGGTCGGAGACCGCATCGTCATCGCGCCGTCGGGCTTCGATCCATTTCAGGCGGAGGACCGTCGCATCACGGCCATCGAGGGGCGTTTCGTCACGCTCGATCAGGCCCTTCGATACCCGCACTATGGCCAGGTGCAGGAGATCGCGGGACGGACCGTCGACGAGCGTGCTGAAGTGGGGCTGCTCTCGCGGAACATCACGATCCAAGGCGCGGGGACCCTGGTCGACGGTGTCCCGACCTCACCGGATGGACAGGGTGGTCACATCATGATCCTCGCCGGCGCGACCGCCATGGTGGCCGGTGTGGAGCTCGTGAACATGGGGCAGCGTGGTCGGCTGGGTCATTATCCCATCCATTGGCACCTCGCCGGTTCGGCGCCTGGGCAGTACATCCGGAACAGCGTGATCTGGCGGAGCCACAATCGCTGCATCACGGTGCACGGGACGCGTGATCTCTGGGTCGATGGCAATGTCTGCTACGACCATCTGGGGCACGGCTACTTCCTCGAAGAGGGCGCCGAGACGGGGAACCGTCTCTTCGGCAACCTCGGCGTGCTTGCCCGGCGCCCCGCGCCGGCCGACCGGCTCCTGCCGACCGATGAGCGACCCGCCACGTTCTGGGTGACCAATCCGAACAACAGTCTGGTGGGCAACGTCGCGGCCGGCTCCGAAGGCTTCGGCTTCTGGTACGCGCTGCCCGACGCCCCTCTGGGTCCGTCCACCGGACAGCCGGACCGCCCGAATCGGACACCGCTGCTGGAGTTCAGCAGCAACGTGGCGCACTCGAACCACCAGACCGGACTCCACGTCGACGATGCGCCGCAGGCGAACGGGACCACGACCGCCACGATGTACAACCCCTCGCTCGTTCCGGGGCAGACGGGATCCCCGAATGTACCCGCCAGATTCACCGGCTTCCTCGCGTACAAAAACGGCAATCGCGGCGTCTGGCTGCGTGGAAACCAACACTATCTGGAGGACGCGATCCTCGCGGACAACCACATCGGGGCGACGTTTGCGAGCGTCGAGAGCTATCTCACCGGCTCGCTCCTCGTGGGAGCGACAGCGAACACCATCGGGACACGGGATCTGTACCGGGGATTCGAGTACTACGATGGGCCCGTCGGCGCGCGAGAGGTGACCTTCGTCGGATTCGACGGTCGGGGGCAGATCCCGTGGAGTGCGCTTGGCTTCAACCGACACAATGCCTTCTCCCTCAGCACGGCGAGTGCGTCACGGGACCTCATCTTCATCCGATCCACGCCGCTGTACATCGAGTCGCCGGATCCACTCAAAGACGGTGACAAGTCGGCGGTCTTCCAAGATGTGACGGGATCGGTCACGGGTGTGCCCGGACGGTGGGTGACCGCCAACACGCCGTTTCTCACGACGACGGCGTGCACCCTGCAACCCGCGTGGAACGCGCGCAGCTGCCCGGGACCGTACCTCAAGCTGATCATCGAGGGTGGCGGTGCGGTGACCGCGATCGCGCCGGTCGACGCCGTGCGTGACGGCGAGGCGACCGAACGCTTCGTCGGCGATGGCACGTCGACGAGCCGGATCGTGGTGTCCGCGATGCCGGGTAGCCAGTACGACCTGTCACTCGGGCAGCGCCCAACGGGTCTCTCGATCCGCTTGGCGGAGGGACGCTCCGGGGAATGGGTCTTCCTGTCGATCGCCGCGGCGATGCCGCCGACCACCGTCGCGAGCGGGACCTCTCGGTTGCTCGAGGTCGCCTCGGCGGCGGAGGTGGCGGCCGGCAATGGGACGACCTACGCGTATGATCCCGTGCGTGGGCGCATCTACGTCAAGGCGATGGTGGCGAACGTCGCGCAGTACTTCCAAACCACCGTGGGAATCCTCTTCGCGCCCTGAGCCCGGTGGCGCTCAGTTCCGTCGCGCGCCCTGGGCGATCCAGCGGCGGAGATTCTCGGCGTCGATGGAATCGAGCGGAGCGCCGCCGAGCGGCATCCGGGAACCGATGCCCTGCGTGCCGTCGATCCGGCGCATGAGGTAGCTCCCACCGGCGTTGAACGGCACGACGAGGATGCCCGGCTCGGCCCGGGACGGAACACTGACGAGCGCATCGTAGGCGAGGCCGGCGGCGAGCGGCATCGTCGCTGCGGCGCCGTGGCAACCACTCAGCGAGCACCCTCGGCGGACGAAGATCTCCTGCACGTCCGTTGCGAACGAGGGCGTTTCCCGGATGCCACGGACCCATGGGATGTCCGGCGGCTCCGGTGGTGCAGCCGCCTCGCTGCAGGCGGCAATCGTGCATCCCATCACCACGACCGCGACCGTGGTGTGGAGTTCCCGGTAACGTCTCATGGCACTCCCACCAACCGCGCGATCGCGCGCATGCCGTCCTCACCCACATCGAGACTGTGGCGGTTCACGTAGAGCGCGATGTGCTGGTCGCAGACGGCGTCGCTCATCTCCTGCGCGTGCACGCGCACGTAGGCACGGCTCGCCTCGGGATGGTCGAACGCGTGTTGCACGGAGGCACGGATGGCGGACGCCATCGCCGCCACGAGCGCGGGGTCGAGATCGGCACGGGCGCAGATTCCCGCGAGGGGCACCGGAAGCCCCGTGTCGCGCTCCCACCAGTCGCCCAGATCGATCACCTGGGTGAGCCCGTGCTCGGCGTAGGTGAACCGGCTCTCGTGGATGATGAGCCCCGCGGCGACCTCCCCCTCAGCCACCGCGCGCAGGATGCGGTCGTAGCGCATCTCCACGACCGCGCCCAGCGCGGGGGCGGCGAGCCCGAGCAACCGGAACGCCGTCGTCTCCCGCCCCGGGATGGCGATCGGGCCGCGCGCCGCCGCCTCGAGGGACATCGTCGTCCGCGCGACGACGAGCGGGCCCACACCGTGACCGAGTGCGGCGCCACTTCGCAGCATCCGGTATCGGTCACCGACCGCCGCGAAGGCGCCGACACTCAGCTTGGTGAGATCGAACTCACCCGTGTGCGCCCGGCGGTTGAGCTCCTCGATGTCGAGCAGCACCGGTCGCACGCGGAACGGGGCGTCCACGAGCCCGTGCGCCAGCGCGTGGAACGCGAAGGTGTCGTTCGGGCAGGGGGAATAGCCGAATGTGAGCTCGGTCATTGGGAGAGCTCCGCGACGAGGCGCGGCGTCGCGGCGATGATCGCCGCGAACGCGTCGTCGAACGCCCAGCGCGCGCGGTCCGTCTCCTCGACGGCATTGGAGATGGCGCGCACCTCGAGGGCCGGCACCCCCGCGAGCGCGGCGGCGCGCAGCACCGCGAACCCTTCCATCGCCTCCACCTCGACGTCGGTGGTGGTCCCGCCCACCCGTGCGCTCGTGCCGATCACGCGGAGGACGGCGTGCGGCAGCGCGCGCTGCGCCCCCGCGATGAGCGCGGGGGCTGGTTCGAGCACGCTCGGTGCCCACGCTGCGGGGATCGCGAGGTCGGTGTAGCGGGCGGCGCTCCCGATCACGAGCGACGGCGGCACGAGGCCGCTCGCGCGCCACGCGCCGGCGATTCCCACGTGGAGCACCAGCGCGGGGCGCTCGGCCGCGATCGATGCCGCGGTCGATGCCGCGGCCTCCACCGGCCCGACGCCGCAGACGAGCGTGCGCCACCCGTCGGCCGGCGCGAGCTCGCGCGCGGTCGCGGCGACGACGAGTACGTCCGCGCGCGAGGGCATCCGGCTCAGTGCATCATCCCGCCACGCGCCACCATCAGGTGGTGGCGCGTGTGGTGTTCGCCCACGGTGAGCAGCCCGATGAAGCCGAGGCCGCGGATCCGCGCGACGGCGGTGGCATCGTCGGCGTTCGTGGCGCGCACGGTGACGCGCACGCCCTCCGGCGTCTCGGCCGCGGTCCAGGTGACCCCGGTGACCATATGCCCGTGCTCCCGCGCCATCCGACGGATCGCGTCACGCGTGCGCCCTGTACCGGTCACGCTGAAGATCGCGCCGCCCGGCACCGGCGACTGCGCCACGGTGCTGCGGAGCGTGACCTGCTCCATATCGATGAGGTGCTGGCGGAGCGCTTCGAGGTTGACCTTCGACCAGTCGGTCGAGGGATCGGCCTCGAGGAGCCGCACGATCTCCGCGATCGCGGCGAAGGCGGATTGGCCCGTCTCGGTGGCGGTCGCAGGGGCGGTGGTCGCGGTCGGCGGCTCGTGACGCATCGCGCTGCCGTGTTCGTGCGCCTGCGCGCGGAGGGTCGTGGCGACGACACAGGACAGGACGAGGGTCGCGACTCGGGGAAGGCGCATCAGAGCTCCGGCGGGGAGGGGGTGCGCGGAAATCTAGGGCGCGCGTGGTCGGGGAATCACCTCGGGACGACGCGGCGGTGGTCCGACTCCGCTCACGACGTCCCTCGCGCATCCTCACGCCATGCGCCTCCGCTCGCTCCGCCGATCGCTCGTCTGTCTCGCCGTGCTGCTCGGGCCTTCGGCCCTCGCGGCCCAACGGCTGGAGGCGGCCGTCACCGCCGGCGTTGCGAGCGGCGACTACCTCTTCACCCGCGGCGTCACGAGCTACACGCTCGTCGGCGGCCTCACCGTCTCGGCGGACCGCTGGCGTCTCGGGCTCGAGGTGCCGCTCGTCCGACAGGATGCGACGGCGGTCGCCTGGGTCGCGGGGATGCCGTTTCCGGTGGGTGGGCCCGACGCCGCGCAGCTGCGCGATCGCCTCGGGGAAACGGCCGTCCCACTCGCGCCAGATGGGTATCGCACCACCCTCGCCGATCCGACCTTCACCGTCGGGACCGACCTCGCGCTCACCGACGACGGCAGTGTGCGTCTTGGGATCGTCGGCGCGGTGAAGGTGCCCGCGGCCGGCGTGGAGACCGGCGTCGGCACCGGGGCCACCGACGTCGGCCTCTCCGGGCACTGGTCGGCGATGGGGAACCGCTCCTTCGCCGTCGTCGACTTCGGCTATTGGTGGCTCGGTGACCTCCCCGACCTCGCCCTCGACGATCTCATCACCGGGCGCTTCACGATGGGGCGGAGCTTCGGCGAAATGGGACGCTTCTCGGCGATGCTGCGCTGGGAGGCGGCGACGGCGGTGATCCCGCAGGTGGATCCTCGGTATAGCGTGGGCGTGGGGATGGGCGTCGCTGTGGCGCGCGAGGAGAGTCTGACGCTCGCGGTGGATCGCGGCACGAGTGAGACGGCGCCCGACTGGCGCCTCACGATGCGCTGGCGGCACGGGGTGCCCGCGGGAGGGTGGGGGCGCTAGTCGCGTCCCCGGCACGGGAGCGCTACGATTGGCCGTCGTTGGATTGACGTCCTCTCGGAGCCTCCCGTTGCCTTACCCCCGCCGCGTCGGCGCTACTCTCCTTGTATGGCTCGCCTCGGCGATCGGGCTTCCGGCGCAGGCGACGCTGCGGGGCGTCGTGCACGACTCGTTGCTCACCCATCGTCCGCTGGCAGGAGCCACGGTCGTCGTCCACGGCACCGACCGCACCGCGCTCACCGATCGCCGCGGGCGATTCACGATTCCGGATCTTCCGCTTGGATCGCACGTCGTCGGATTCTTTCACCCGACCTTCGATTCACTCGATCTGGCGGCGCCCGGTCAGCGGGTAGAGCTCATCGCTGGTCGGTCGACGATGGTCCAACTCGCGACCCCATCCATCCGCGGCGCGAGCCTGCTGCTCTGTCGGCGACCGCCGGAGCCGTCGACGTTGGTCCTGACCGGGACCGTGCGTGCGGCGGCGGGTGACGCGCCACTTGAGCGCGCCGTGGTCGAGGTGCGTTGGTTCGAACTCGCGCTCGGTGGGGCCCGGGCGCGCGAGACGATGTTCGTCGCGACTGACACCACCGCAGCCGACGGCCGCTACCGGCTCTGCGGTGTGCCGACGGATATCGCGCTCACGATGGTGGCGACCATGGCCGGTCAGACGACCGGCCCGGTCGCGTTGGCCTTCGATTCCGTCGGCGTCGCCCGTCGCGACCTGCGCGTGAGCCTCTCCGACCCTGCCGCGGCGACGATGCTGGTTGATACGATCGAGGCGCGCCATCCCGCCGGTCTCGGGCGGCTCACCGTCGTCGTGCGTGACCCGTCGGGGGCATCGGTCGGTCGTGCCATCGTCGGGCTCCGCGGGACCGATCGCGCGGATACCACCGATGTCACCGGTCGCGTGGTGATCGCCGACGTTCCCTCGGGGACACAGACCATCGCGGTTCGGGCCCTCGGGCGCCAGCCGCAGGAGCTGGTGATCGACATCGTGCCCGGTGCCGCGACGCCGGTCACGATCACCCTCGATCGCTTCGTGACCCTGCTTCCGGCCGTCGCCGTCGTCGGGCAGGCGCCGGATGCCCGACGTGCGGGGATCGAGCGCCGCGTGCGCGCGGGCATTGGCTATGTCATCGCGGGCGAGGACGCGCGGGCGCTCGCCTTCTCATCAGTCGGTTGGGCGCGGATCCCTGGGGTGACGCTCTCGTCAGGGCGCGTCTTCTCCGGACCGCTGATCGTGCAGGACGATCCGGTGCCGATGATGCGCGGGTTCGGTGGCGAGCGCTGCCGTGCGGATGTTTGGGTGGATGGCATCCGGTTCTCCAACCTCTCGGGGTGGGAGCTACGCGGGATGCTGGTCAACGCCCGGACGGTCGAGGTGTATTCGTCGGCGTCTCGCGTCCCTGTGGAGTTCACCACCGTCAGTGCGAGCCCCTGCGGGGCCGTGCTCATCTGGTCCTGATACCGATGCGACACTTCCTTTCCCTGCTCCTTGCCTCGGCGCTCGCCCTCCCCGCGCAATCGACCGCCGTCGTGATGCTCGGCACCGGTACGCCGAACGCCGACCCTGACCGCAGTGGCCCGGCCGTCGCCGTGGTGCGCGGCGGCCGGTCGTATCTCGTCGATGCGGGGCCCGGCGTCGTGCGCCGCGCCGCCGCCGCGGCACAGGTCCACGGCGATACCGCGCTCCTCCCGCGGAACCTCCGCGTCCTCTTCCTCACGCACCTCCACTCCGATCACACCGTCGGCCTCCCCGACCTGATCCTCTCCGCGTGGACCCTCGAACGCGAGGTGCCGCTCGAGGTCTACGGCCCGCCGGGCACGCAGGCGATGGTCGACCACCTCCTCGCCGCGTATGCCGCCGACATCCGGAACCGGCTCGACGGCCTCGAGCCCGCGAACCCCACGGGCTACCAGGTGCGTGTGCACGAGATCGCGCCGGGCCAGGTCTACGCCGACGGGAACCTCAGGGTCACCGCCTTCGCGGTCCCGCACGGCGACTGGGAGGTCGCCCTCGGGTATCGGTTCGACGCGCCGGATCGTTCCATCGTCATCTCTGGCGACACCCGTGCGAGCGATGCCGTCGTCACCGCATGCAACGGGTGTGACCTCCTCGTCCACGAGGTCTACTCGGCCGAGCGCTTCCGCACCCGCCCGCCTGAATGGCAGGCGTATCACGCGCGGGCGCATACCTCGACCTCCGAACTCGCCGCCCTCGCCACCCGGGCCGCTCCCCGCGCCCTGGTGCTCTACCACCAGTTGTACTGGGGCACCGACGACGCGGGGCTCCTCGCCGAGGTGCGGGCAGCGGGATATCGCCGTGCCGTCGTCGCGGCGCGCGACCTCGGCCGCTACTGAGGCGGCGCGCCCGCCGTTGGCCGCGCCTGCCTCGCCCCGGTAAGATTCGGTATGAGCCCGGAGCGCGCCCTCGCGGCGATGTTGAAGGACGGAGGACCGGAGTTCTCCCCGCGCGACGTGGTGGCGTTCACCAAGCTCGCCGAGGGACTCAGCGCCGCGCAGACGCTGGAGGAGCTCCTCTGGGCCGTCGCCCACGAGGCGCTCGGCGCGATGCAACTCGAGGACGTGATCATCTACCTCGTCGACCAGTCGCGCGGGGTCTGCGTCCAGGCCGCCGCCTACGGGCCGAAGAACCCCGAGGGCCGGACGATCAAGGCCCCGATCGAGATCCCGATCGGGAACGGGATCGTCGGGCGGGTGGCGAAAAGCGGGGAGGCGGCGCTCGTCCCCGACGTGCGCATCGATCCCGACTACATCCCCGACGACGTCGCGCGCCGCTCCGAACTGACGGTGCCGATCATCGTCGACGGAGAAGTCCTCGCCGTCATCGACAGCGAGCACAGCATCGCGGGGTTCTTCACGCCGCGGCACCAGACGGTGTTCATGGCGATCGCGCGCCTCGCCGCGCCTCGCATCGAGCAGTTCGTCCTCCGTAGACGGCTACACGAGGCCGGGGATGCGCGGCTCCAATCACAGGTGCAGCGCCTCGAGCGTCGGTTCGCCCGCGAGCAGAAGGCCCGCCGTGAGGCCGAGCGGCTGCTCGAGACGAAGTCGCGCGAGTTATATGAGCTCAACCAGGCGCTCACGTCGCAGGCCTCCGGATTGCAGGCGCAGTTGCTCGAGTCCACCGGTGAGACCATCAAGATTCGCGAGATCTACCAGACCGTCCTCGACCGACTCCCCTTCCAGCTCGGGATCTTCGACGCCGATGGCGTCTATACCTATGCGAATCCCGCGGCAATCGCCGACCCGGAGGTCCGCGAGTGGATCATCGGAAAGAGCAATCGGGAGTATGGGCAACGCCGCGGCCTCCCCGAGGCGGTGATCGCCGAGCGCGATGCGCTGATCCGGCAGGTCGCCGAGTCCGGTGTGGCGGTTGAGTTCGATGAATCATTCACGACGAAAACCGGGGAGCTTCGGCACTTCCGCCGGACGATCGCCCCCATCAGAGGCTTTGATGGGACGGTGGTGCGCCTCATCGGCGCGGGGCTCGACATCACCGAGATGCGGCGCGTGGAGGAGCAGCTCCGGCAGTCGCAGAAGATGGAGGCGGTCGGGCTCCTCGCCGGCGGCGTCGCGCATGACTTCAACAATCTTCTGACGGTCGTCACCGGCATTGCCGAGGTCCTTCGCACCGACCTCGCCGCATCGCCGGATCGCGTCGCGATGGTCGACGAGCTCATCGCGGCGGTGAAACGTGGGTCGGACCTCACCCGGAAGCTCCTCGCCTTCAGCCGCCGGACCGTCGTGGAGCCGCGGGTCATCGAGCTCACCGATGCGATTCGCCAGGCGAGCATCCTCTTCGGACGCCTCCTCTCGGAGCGCATCACGCTCGCCCTCGATCTGCCGGACGGCGAGCTCAACGTCCGCATCGACCCCGGCGCGCTCGATCAGCTCCTCTTCAATCTCGCGGTGAACGCCCGCGACGCGATGCCCGCGGGCGGTACCTTCCGTATCACCGTCGCCAGCGAGACGCTCACGGCCGCTGCCGCGGCGCGTCTCGAACTGCCGGCAGGCCCCTATGTACGTATCGAGGTGAGCGACACGGGCGTCGGGATGCCCCCGGCGGTGCTCGCCCGGATCTTCGAGCCCTTCTTCACCACCAAGCCGACCGGGCAGGGGACCGGCCTCGGCCTCGCGACAGTGTATGCGATCGTCGCCCAAGCGAAGGGCGCCATCCGCGTGAAGAGCGTCGAGCGACAGGGGGCCAGTTTCACCATTCACCTCCCACAGGTGAGTGAATCCGCGCGCCGCCCCTCCATCAGCGGCGTCGCCGGCGAGGGCATCGCCCGTGGGACGGAGCGCATCCTCGTCGCCGAGGACGAGGACGGCGTGCGAAAACTGGTGTGTCGTCTGTTGAAGTCGCTCGGCTATGAGGTGCTCGAGGCGCGGCGCGGCGAGCAGGCGCTCTCGCTCGGCGAGGCGGTGGGTCGACTCGACCTCCTCCTCACCGACATCCGGATGCCCGACTTCACCGGAATCGAGGTCGCCGACCGGCTGCGTGCGCAGCGCCCGGGCCTCCGCGTCCTCTTCATGAGCGGCTACATCGACGATCCGGATCTGCGGGGCCGACTCGCCACCGACCGGAGTCTCGTCCTCGACAAGCCCTTCACCACCGCCCAACTCGCGGAGAAGGTGCGTGCCGCTCTCGAAGCGCCGACGGACTCAGCCTGAGCCGATGGGCCGCCACCGGATCTCGCGGTGCGGTCGGCCGAACAGATACCCCTGGGTGAGCTCGATCCCCAGATCCCAGAGCGCCTCCGCCTCCTCGGCCTTCTCGACACCCTCGGCGATGATCTGGATGTTCATCGACTGGCAGAGGATCACCATCGACGCCACGACCGCGCGGCGCGTCATGCTCTCGTGGATGTCGCGGATCAGCGACATGTCGAGCTTCACGATACTGGGCTCGAGCTGCGTGATCGAGGAGAGTCCGGAGTAGCCGGCCCCGAGGTCGTCCACGGCGAGCCGATAGCCCATCTCGCGGAGCTGTTTGACGCGCGACGGAAGGTTCAGCGACGCGTCGAGCTTCGTCCGCTCCGTGATCTCGAGCACCACACGCGACGCGAAGGCGGAGAGCGGGGCCGCCGGATCGACGAGGTCCGGGTCCGCGAGGTCCTCGGCCACGATGTTCACCAGTGCGAGCGCCCCGTCCGGGAACGAGGGGATGCTCTCCGCCACGCGGGTCCGGATCCGGCGTGAGAGCTCGCGTCCCCGCTCGATCCGTTGTGCCGAGGTCACGAAGACCTCCGGTTGCGAGAGTTGCGGCTCGTCGGAGCGCAACAACGCCTCGAAGGCGAAGAGCTGCGTCCCCTTGTGGCTGGTGATCGGCTGCCACGCCATCCAGAGCCCTGCCATCGCCTCGTCCACGAGCCGGCTCGCCGTCACGCGCGCGGCGTCTTCGGAGCGGACGGCATCGAGCGCCTCCTTCTGCAGTCGCGCGAAGGAGCGCGCGAGACCGGCTTTTCGCACCGTCGCCTCGAGCTCCGCCAGATCCACCGGCTTCATCAGGTACCGGAAGGCCCCGAGGTTCACGGCGAGGATCGCCGACTCGAGTTGCGGCGCGGCGGTCATCAGGATGAACGGCAGGGAGGCATCCCGGTCCCGCACCTCGGCGAGGAACTGCAGACCAGACGAGCCCGGCATGTTGATGTCGCTGACGATGACATCGACCGTCTCCTCCGCGAGCAGTCGCTTCGCCTCATCGACAGATCCCGCGGTGAGCGGGGCGAAGCCCGCGTGTTCGAGGAGCCGGGCGAGCGCGGTGCGCATCGGCCGATCGTCGTCGACCAGCAGGACGCGGAGGCGGGAGGGAGCGATCTGGTCGGTCATACGGGCTGGGACCGGGGGAGGACGATCCCGAGGGTCGTCCCTGCGGCGTCCACGGTGAGGAGGGCATGGCCGCCGTGCGCCTCTGCGACGAGTCGCGCGAGGTGCAGGCCGAGGCCGATGTCGTGCCGGGCCCCGCGGCGGCGCAGCTCGGTTGCGCCGAATCGCCCGAAGAGGAGTGGGGCCTCCGATTCGGGGAGCCCGGTGCTCCGGTCGCACACCGTGCAGGTGATCTTCGTCGCGTCGGCCGTGGCGCCGACGCGGACGGTGTCGCCGTCCGGGGCGTAGCGGAGCGCGTTCACCACGAGGTTGGCGAGTGCGCGACGCACGAGGTCGGCGTCGAGGTCGACGGTGAGATCCGCACCCGGGTCGGCCACGAGCGAGAGTCCCTGCGCCGTCGCCATCGGGCTGAGCTCGCGTACGACCGCGTCGACGAGGGGCCGCAGCGCGGTCGGGGCTCGGATGGCTCGCAGCACGCCGGCCTCGAGTCCGCGCACGTCGAGCAGATCGTCCACGAGTGCCTTGAGGCGGTCGGCCGCGGCGGTCGCCCCGTCGACCGACTCCTTCATATCAGGGGTCAGCGCCTCGAACTCGAGGAGCTTGAGGTTCGCGAGGAGCCCGGCGAGCGGATTCCGGAGGTCGTGCACCAGGATCGCCGCGAGTTCGTCCTTCCGCGCATCGACCTCCTCGAGGGTGCGCCGCAGCGCCTCACGCTCCACCCAGAGCGCCCGCGACCTCAGGAAGGCTCGCACCCGGAGTTCCACCTCGCCGAGGTCGAACGGCTTGGCGATGAAGTCGTCCACCCCGGCCTGAAGCCCCGCGAGTCGGTGCGCCCGGTCGGCGAAGGCGGTCACCAGCACGATCGGGAGGTGGGCCTCGGGGTGCAGCTCGCGCAGGCGGCGGGCCACGCTCAGGCCGTCGAGATCCGGGAGCACCACGTCGAGCAGGACCAGGTCCACCGGCTCGGTCGCGGCGAGCCGCAACGCTTCCTCCCCCGTCGTCGCCTCAAGGACGTGACAGATGGGGGCGAACAGGCTCCGGAGCACCTCCCGGGCCGACGAGGTGTCGTCGACGATCAGGAGGGTCGGCAGGGTCGGCGGGGTCGCGTCGGACGTGGCGGCGGCGGGCATCGGCTCTGTAGCAGTATAGCGCGCTCCGCCCGACGGGGTAACGTTATCGATATGAAAGGCATGGTCTTCACCCACTTCCTCGATTTCGTGACCGAGCAGTTCGGTCCCGAGATGGCCGATGACATCATCGAGGCCAACGATCTGCCGAGTGGCGGCGCCTACACCTCGGTCGGCACGTACAGCCACAGTGAGATGGTGGCGATGGTCGGAACCCTCGCAGAGCGCACCGGCGTCCCTGCCGACGGCCTCGTCCGCGCCTTCGGTGAGCGGCTGAGCGACACCTTCGCGCGCGACTTCCCTGACTTCTATCGTCGGGCGACGAACCTCTTCGACTTCCTCGAGAGCATCGAGCAGCACATCCACGTCGAGGTCCGGAAGCTCTACCCGGATGCTGAACTCCCGACGTTTCGCACGGAATCACGCACGCTGACGCGCCTCGTAATCCGCTACACCAGCCCCCGCCGGATGGGGCACCTCTCCGAAGGGCTCATCACCGGGTCGGCGCGCCAGTTCGGCGTCGAGGTTCGCGTCCACGCCGAACCCCTCGCCGAGACCGACGGCCTCGACGTCCGTTTCACCATCGACCTCGCGTAGCCGGCCCGCTCCCACCGCCCACGCGCCCGCCATACCCCTCACGGATTCCCCATGCGCCTCCGTCGCGTCCTCGCCTGCGTCGCCCTCATCGCCCCGCTCGCGGCGACGGCCCAGGAGACCCCCACCCAGCGTGCGGCCGCGGCCGATGTGGTCCGTCGCCTCGGTGACCTCCGCACCACCATCGATGCCGCCGGGCTCGCCCGCCGACTCACCACCGCGCGGAGTGCGACACGCGACGCCGTCGTCGAACGCGCACGGCAGCTCTGGGAGACCGAGCTGCAGGCGATGTCGGACGACATCACTCGGCATCCGGAGATCGGCTTCCAGGAGCGGCGGTCGGTCGACGTGCTCGTGGCCTGGCTCCGCGCGCACGACTTCGATGTGACCGTCGGCGTCGCCGACCTGCCGACCGCCTTCACGGCGACCTATCGCAAGGGCACCCCGGGGCCGAACCTCGGCGTCATCGTCGAGTACGATGCGCTTCGTGGCACCATGCGTGATTACCACGGCGACCAGCACAGCGCCCAAGGTCCGATCGGACTCGCCGCGGCGGTGGCCGTCGCAGAGTTCCTGACGCGCACCGGCACGCCGGGCACGGTCACCGTGATCGGCACACCGGCGGAGGAGATGATGCCGCCCCCGTCGAAGACGGTGATGCACGAGCGGGGCGTCTTCAACGGCCTCGACGTCGCCGTGCGGTCCCACTCGAGCACCGACACGCAACGCCCCGCGCCCGGGTTCGGCTCCTGCTGCCTCAATATCGACGGCGTGAAGTACGTCTTCTCCGGCGCGCCCGCGCACCAGATGATGCCGTGGGAGGGCCGCGATGCGCTCACCGCCGTGGTGCGCTTCTTCACGAACGTCGACGGGATCCGGAAGAACATCCGCCCTGAGGCGCGCATCCAGGGGATCATCAGCGAGGGCGGGAAGGCCCCGAACGTCGTCCCCGACCGCGCCGTTGCCGACTTCTACATCCGGTATCCGGACGAGGTCTACCTCGCGCAGGTGCGGCAGATGGTCGACGACGCCGCGCGCGCGGCCGCGCTCGCCACGGGGACGCGCGTCAGCATCGAACCCTATGGCAGCATGCGCGACGGCATCTCCGTCGGCGCGCTGAATGAGGTCGCCTTCGCCTATGTGCGGAAGTACGGCGCCACCCGGGTGAAGGAGGAGCCACAGAAGCCGCAGGGATGGGAGGAGACGGGCTCCGTCTCGCGTGACCTCCCGGGTGTCGGCTTCAGCGCCTACACCTCGAGCGGTGGCTTCCATACGTACGAGATGGAGGCCGACGCGCTGAACGAGATCGGCCACACCGGCTTCCGGATCGATGCGATGGCGATGGCCGCGCTACTGCACGACTTCGCCACCGATGCGGGCTTCCGCACGAAGGTGCGCGAGGAGTTCACGGCAACGAAGGGACTCTTCGGCGATTACCTCACCGCGCTCCGTCCCGCGTATCCCATCCCGGCGATCCGCTGAGCTGGCTCACCGCACCCGCGCGCCGACGCATCCCATCGTCAGCATCGGCCGCACGCGCCCGAGCAGCCACGCCGTCGCGAGCGCGCGCCACCCGCCGAGTGCGGGATGCCGCAGCCACGGGCCGCGCGCGCGACGGGCGTAGGCGCAGAACCCGTCGAGCACCGGCCCCCCGCACTCCATCACGGTGATCGCCTCGTAGCCCGCCGCGCCCATCGCGGCAGGGATCCCGTCGAGCGTCCAGAGATTCTCCGCGGGGATGCCGGCCCGGGCTGCGCCCCAGCGCAGCCCCCGCGGCCTGACCCCCTCGGCGGCGGTCAGGGTCCGCGTCGCTGCGCCCGTGACCGCGAGGTCGCTGAACCCCAGCCGCGTCCCGGGCGCTGCCGCGCGCGCGACGCCGCGCAGCCACGCCGCACGTGTATGGAAGTGATACGCCGCGTCCACACAGACGACCGCCGTCGCGTCGGGGGCGTGCGTGGCGAGTGCGAACGTCTCCGCCGTCGCGGGGATGACCGTGATGCGGTCGGCGAGCCCCCACGCGGCGATCCGCGCGCGCACCGCCGCGCCCACTGCGGGATCCGGCTCGACCCCGACCACCCGCGCCGCACCGAACGCCGTCACCCAGAGGGCGAGCGAATCGCCGTAGCCGCAGGCGACATCGACCACGACGTCGCCCGCACGCAGTCCCGCCACCTCACCGACACGCTGCGCGAGGGTGCGTGCGGCATCGGGATACGATGCGCGCTGCGCGGGCGACCCCGCCCCGACCGGCGCGTCCCACCAGCCCAAGTTCGTCCACCGCGTCGCCGCCGTCCCGTTGAGCAGCGCGGGATCCACCACGGGACGCGGAGCCTCACGCACGTCAGCGACGGGTCACCACCCAGTTGAGCGTCAGCGTGTGGTTCACCTCGTTCGCGGCGCGCGCGGGGAGCGCGTTCCAGAGGTGCATGTAGCCGACGTCGAGCCGCTGGCCGGGGCGCAGGGGGAGTCCCACCCCCGCCATCAGCCGGTTCTGCGTGAGCCGCCCCGAGGCGCCGCCGTGGCCCACCGGCATCAGCAGCTCCTCCTGCAGGTAGCCCAGCATCGGCGCGGCACTCGCGCGCCGCGCGATCGGCGTCTGCGCGCGCACCATATACCGCGCACGCTGTTGGTATCCGAATGCGCCCGGCGTCCCCTCCGGCGCGCTCGCGATCCAGCGCTGCTCCCACCGGTAGCGATGTGTGAGCGCCACCGGTCCCACCGCGTGCGAGAGCACGAGCTGCTGCCAGAGCCGGTGCTCGCGGAGCGGCGCATCGGTGGGGAGCTCCCCGTACGGTGCGGTCGCCACATAGGTGTATCCCGCGCCCGCGCGCAGCCCAGGCGCGAGCGTCACGAGTACGCCAGGCCGCAGCAGCAGCTGCTGCGGCTCCGCCCCGAGCCCCATCCGGCGCCAGTTGCCGTCGAACCAGAGCGAGGTGCGCTCGCTCACCGGCGACTCGGCTGACACCACGAGCCAGGTCGCCAGCTGGTGCGTGGTGGGCCAGCTCCCCTGCGCCGCGAGCGGCTCCGCTCCAAGGCCGAGCAGTGCGCCGAGCAGTGTGCCGAGCGCGAGGAGCACCGGTCGAATGCGGAGGGTGCGCTGACGGATTGATGGACGCGATGGCAGGCGCAGTGGCAGGCGCATTGGCGGCATCCCGGAATCATCGCGAGATTCCGGACTATGCGCACCTGCCACCGCCCGCCATCCGTGCCCTCGCGCGTCGCCGGATGGCGCCGCCGCCGCTGGCGCGTCGTCTCCCTGTCCGCGCTCGCCCTGCTCACCGCCTGCGACCCGGACGCTCGGGGCGCGACGCAGGTGAAGATGCACGACAACGCCTTCAACGCCCCCGTCGTCCGCATCCCCGACGGCGCGGGGGTCATCTTCACCAACGCCGGTCGTAACCCGCACAACATCGTCCCCGTCGATCCCGCGCGCTGGGGCACCGCGGTCACACGTGCTGATGGCGCGGCCGGCGCCGATACCGCCGCCGTCACCTCGGGTGAAAAGCAGGCGCTCACCTTCGCCGGCCCCGGTGTCTATGCGTATTACTGCTCGTACCACGGCACCAAGGAGGGGCAGGGGATGGCCGGCGCCGTCATCGTCGGCGACGTCGCGTACGAGGGGGCGGCGCAGGGGAAGCTCGCCGCGGTCGATACGGCCACCGGCACCGTCCGCCGCGTCCCGCAACAGCATGCCACGATCCAGGGCGCCGTCGACGCCGCCGTCCCCGGGGACCTCATCCTCGTCGATTCGGGCGTCTACCGCGAGGAGGTGCAGGTCACCACGCCCGCGCTCGTAATCCGCGGCACCGATCGCAACGCCGTCGTCGTCGACGGCGAGTTCGTCCGCCCCAACGGCTTCAACGTCCTCGCCGACGGCGTGGCGATCGAGAACCTCACGGCGCGGAACCACACCTTCAACGGCGTCTTCTGGACCGGCGTCACCGGGTATCGTGGCCGCTACCTCACCACCTACAACAACGGCGACTACGGGATCTACGCCTTCGACGCGACGGACGGCCTCCTCGAGGACAGCTATGCGAGCGGTTCCCCCGACGCGGGGTTCTACATCGGCCAGTGCGATCCCTGCCGCGCCGTCATCCGACGCGTGATCGCGGAGCACAACGCCGTCGGGTACTCCGGCACCAACTCGAGCGGCGACCTCCACATCCTGAGCAGCGTCTGGCGCTTCAACCGCGGGGGGCTCGTCCCCAACTCGCTCGACACGGAGCTCTACCCGCCGCAGCACCACACCACCATCCGCGGCAACCTCATCTACGCGAACCAGAGCCGCACCGCGCCCGGGAAGGGGCTCTCCCCGCTCGCGTGGGGGAACGGCGTCGTCATCGGTGGTGGGCGCGAGAACGTCGTCGAGGGGAACGTCATCCTCGACCACGCGGGCCACGGGGTGATGATCGCGCCCCTCATCGACGCGCACTGGTGGCCCGCCGTCGGGAACCGCGTCCTCGACAACCGGATCCTCGGCTCCGGCCGCGCCGACGTCTCCGTCGGTGGCCCCACGAGCGCGGACAACTGCATCGGCCCGTCGCAGGGCCCAATGACGACGGCGCCCCGCCTCCTCGCCTGTGAGCTCCTCGGCGATTCCGTCGTCCAGCGCCGCGGCGACGAGAACGACCTCGTCCCCGCGCTCGCCCTCGCGATGCGGATGTGGCGGCTCCGCGATCCCACCTACCCCGACTGGCGGACGCAGCCGGTGCCGCCCCCGCAGCCGACGATGCCCGATCCCATCGGCGCGCCGGCGCTCCCCGCGGTGAACGTCTTCGCGGGCCTCGCGGACGAGCTCGCGGTCGCTCCGTTTCCCGTGATCACCGATTCGGTCGTCACAGCCTACCTCGCGAACGCGTCCACACCCACCGGCCCGCGGCCGCGCCTCGACCGGGCGATGGCCACGCTCCAAGCCTGGATGCCCCTCTCCCTCGCGCGGCTCGGCGCGGTGGGCATCCTCCTCGTCGCCTGGGCGGTCCGCATCCGCCGGCGCACCCGTGGAAGCGCCGATGTGCAGGCGGGCCACGCGGCACGCCGCGTCTGGCGACTCGCCGCGGCCGCCGTCGTCGCCTGGATCGGCCTCGCCCTCGCGGTGGCCGTCCGTTTCAGCGCGATGTAGCGCGGTGCCCACGCGCCGCGAGCTCTTCTTCGGCGCCGCGGGCGCCGTCGGCGCACTCGCGCTCGGCGCCGGCGCTCGTCAGGTACGCACCGCCTTCCGCACCGCGAGCGAGCGCCCGCGCGGTGCCGACCTGATGGCGCACGGCCCCTACGGCCACGGCGTCGAGCCGCCGGACACCCTCGGCCCCGCCGCCCTCGATGCCGCGACCATCCCGCCGCCCCCGGTGCGCGGTCCCATCACCCGCGACCTCACCATCACGCAGCGCCCCGTCGCCGTCGCGCAGGGTGCGACCCTCGACGCGTGGACCTTCGAGGGCACGATCCCCGGCCCGACGCTCCGCGTCACCGAGGGGGAGACGCTCACGCTCCGGGTGCGGAACCTCACCGGCCATCCGCACAACCTCCACACGCACGGCGCGCACGCGCCGGAGAGCGACGGATGGGAGCCGATCCCGCCCGCCGGCGACCGCACCTATGTGCTACAGCCACGCCCGGCGGGGATCTACCCGTACCACTGCGACCTCACGCCGGGCGCGCAGCATCTCGGCCGCGGACTCTACGGCCTGCTGATCGTCGATCCGATCGTGTGGCGCCCACCCGCGCAGGAACGCGTCCTCCTCCTCGGCGGCTTCGACACCGACGGCGACGGCCACTCCGACGCCTTCGGCTGGAACGGCGTCGCGGGGTTCCACGCGCGACATCCCATCAGGCTCGCGCGCACGGCACCGGTCCGGCTCTACGTCGCGAACTTCATCGTCGACGAACCCGTCGCGACCTTCCATCTCCACGCGCGCACCTTCGATGTGTTCCGCTCCGGCACCCGCCCCACGCCCGACGAGCACACCGACGTCGTCCCGCTCACCCTCGGCGAACGCGCGATCCTCGAGTGCACCTTCGACGCGCCGGGCCGCTACATGTTCCACCCGCATCAGGCGCGGATGGCCGAGCGGGGCGCGATGGGGTGGTTCGCGGTCGGCTAGGGACGGGTCGCCGCCTTCATCTCCCGCACGAACGCCGTCACCGCCTCCCGCCGCGCCGGGGCCGTCTCGTGCGCACCGATCCGGCTCACCACCGCCGACCCGGAGATCGCCCCCGACACCCCCATCGCGCGCGCGGCGCGCACGTGCGACGGCTGTGCGATCCCGAACCCCAACAGCGCGGGAGCCGCGCCGGCGGCGCGGAGCGCCGCGACCACCGACGCAGAGTCCGCCTGCACCGTGTCGTCGGCACCGGTGACGCCCCCACGCGACGTCACGTACACGTAGCCCGCGCTCGCTCTCGCCACCTCCGCCACGCGTGACGCCGCCGCGCCGGGAGGCAGGATCCGTGCGAGCGCGACCCCGGCCCGCGCGAACGCCTCGGCGAACCACCGCTGCTCCAGCGACGGCGCATCGGGGATCACCACCGAATCGACGCCCGCCGTCGCACACTGCGCCGCGAACGCCTCGACGCCGGCGTGCACGATGAGGTTCGCGTAGACGAGCAGCCCGATCGGCACGGTGGGATGCGCGTCGCGCACGGCGCGCAGCAACGGCCAGCACGCCGAGATGCGTGTTCCCGCATCGAGCGCGCGCGTCACGGCCGATTGCACCGCCGGTCCATCGGCGATGGGATCCGAGAAGGGAAGGCCGAGCTCCAAGCCATCGGCCCCGGCCTCCACGGCCGCCGAGATCAGCGCGAGACTTTCGTCCATGGATGGATCGCCGAGGACGAAGAACGGCACGAAGGCCAACTCGTCGCGCGCGGCGAGCCGCGCGAACATCGCGGCGTAGCGGTCAGTGCCCACCGTTGCCTCCCTCCGCCTGATACCGCAGCACCGTCGCGAGATCTTTATCCCCGCGACCGGAGAGGTTCACGAGGATGTCGAGCGGTCGCGCCGACGAGCGCGCGAGCTCCAGCGCGCCCGCCACCGCGTGCGCGGACTCGAGCGCGGGGATGATCCCCTCGCTCCGCGCCACGAGCGAGAACGCCGCCATCGCGTCCGCATCGGTGCACCCCACGTACCGCGCGCGCCCCGTCTCCTGCAGGTAGGCGTGCTCGGGCCCGACCCCCGGATAGTCGAGCCCCGCCGAGATGGAATGCGATTCCTGCACCTGCCCTTCGTCGTCCTGCAGGATCTGCGTGAAGCAGCCGTGGAGCACGCCGGGCCGGCCACGCTGCAGCGTGGCCCCGTGCCGCGGCGTCTGCAACCCCTCACCCGCGGGCTCGACACCCACCAGCTCCACGCTCGGATCCGGGATGAAATCGGTGAAGATGCCGATGGCGTTCGAGCCGCCGCCGACGCTCGCGACCACCACATCCGGGAGTCGCCCCGTCGCCGCCAGGAACTGCGCGCGCGCCTCACGCCCGATCACGCGCTGGAACTCGCGCACGATGAGTGGGAAGGGATGTGGCCCCGCGACGGTGCCGAGGAGGTAGTGCGTCGACTCGTACGACGCGGACCAGTCGCGAAGCGCCTCGTTGATCGCGGCCTTGAGCGTCGCGCCTCCCTGCGTCACCGGCACGACCTCGGCCCCCATCAGCCGCATCCGCTGCACGTTCGGCTGCTGCCGCTCGATGTCGGCGGCGCCCATGTAGATACGCGTGGGGATGCCGAGCACCGCGCCGGTGAGTGCGGTCGCCACCCCGTGCTGACCGGCACCGGTCTCCGCGATGAGCCGCGTCTTGCCGAGCCGACGCGCGAGCAGCCCCTGCCCGAGCGCCTGGTTGGTCTTGTGCGCGCCACCGTGCAGCAGGTCCTCGCGCTTGAACCAGAGCCGTGAGCCCGTTTCGGTGCCGAGGTGCCGGCACTGATAGAGCGGCGTCGCACGCCCGGCGTACGTGCTGAGGAGCGTCTCCAGCTCGGCGCCGAACGTGGGATCGGCTTGTGCGGCGAGGAACTCCGCCTCGAGCGATTCGAGCGCGGGGACGAGGATCTCGGGGACGAAGCTGCCGCCGAAGCGGCCGTAATAGGCGGACTGGATCATGCGGGCGTGCTCATAGAGACCATCTCAGGGGGAGCGGCGTGGGCGCCGAGGATCTGGAAGAGTTGAGCGAGGCGAGCGGGGTCCTTCTGCCCGGGCGCGACCTCCACGCCCGAATTGACGTCGAGCCCGCCGACCCCGAGTGCAGCGGCCGCGGCGGCGTTCTCCGGGGAGATCCCACCGGCGAGGATCACCTGGTCGCGGTCGGGGTGATCGGCGAGGAGCTGCCAGTCGAACCGGCGGCCGGTGCCGCCGTGCTGGCCGGCCACATAGGTGTCGAGCACCACGCGGTCGGCACCGGGGAACCGCAGCGCCGGGAGCGCCTCGTGCACGCGCAGCGCCTTCCAGATCTCCACGCCGGACGGGAGCACGGCGCGCAGCGCACGCACCATCGCGGGGGATTCATCCCCGCTCAGCTGCACGGCGCCGAGATCGAGCGCGCGCACGGCCTCGGCGATGGTCTCGATCGGCACGTCGACGAAGACACCCACCCAGGTGAGCGGGGCGGCCGCGCGCACCGCCCCGGCCTGCGCGAGTGTCACACGACGCGGTGATCGTTCCGCGAAGATGAGCCCGCCGTGCGTCGCGCCCTCGGCGTGCGCCGTCGCCGCGTCCCCGGGGCGCGTGAGCCCGCAGATCTTCGTGAGCCCGAACCGAAGGCGGCGCACGGCGCGCGGCACGTCCGGCTCGGTCATCAACGCCGAGCCTACGAGGAACGCATCGACCAACGGCGCGAGCGCGCGCACGTCGGCGTGGGTGCGGATCCCGGACTCGCAGACGCGCACGCGGTCGGGCGGTACCAGCGGCGCGAGCCGCCGCGTCGTGTCGAGGTCCACCTGCAGCGTGCGGAGGTCGCGGTTGTTGATCCCGATGACCGGCGCGACCAACCTGATGGCGCGCACGAGCTCCGCCTCTGTGTGCACCTCGGTGAGTGTGGCGATCCCCGCCGCGCGCGCGGCGGCGGCGCAGGCGAGGTACGCCGCATCGTCGAGCACGGAACACATCAGCAGGATGGCGTCCGCCCCCGCGGCCCGCGCCTCGAACACCTGGTACGGATCCACCACGAAGTCCTTGCAGAGCACCGGCACGTCCACCGCGGCGCGCACGGCGCGGAGGTCGTCGAGGCTCCCCCCGAAGTAGGGCGTGTCACAGAGCACTGAGATGGCCGCGGCGAAGGGCGCATACGCGCGCGCGATCTCCGCCGGCGCGTGCGCCGTGCGCAACACCCCCGCCGACGGCGAGGCGCGCTTGTGCTCGAGGATGAACCCGGGCCGCTGGCGCCGGAGGGCGGCGGTGAAGTTGCGGTCGGACGGCGTGCAGGCGGCGCGCACCGTGGCCAGCGGGCGCCGCGCCTGCCGCTCGCGGAGGTCGGCACGCGTGCGCGCGACGATCTCGCCCAGCACGCCCGACGCCACGCTCGGACCGTCGCCCGAACCCATACCCGAACCCGGGTGTTCGGGCGCGCCCTCAGCCACGCGTCCCACCGGCATCCGTCACGCACGCCTCGTGCGAACAGGCGACCCACCGCGCGAGCCGCTCCGCCGCGCGGCCGCTCGCGAGCACGTCGAGTGCGAGCGTCACCCCCTCGCGCAGGCTCCCCGCACGGTCCGTGATGAAGGCGAGCGCCCCCACGTTGGCAGCGATCGCGTCGCGATGCGCTGGCGCGCCCCGGCCCTCCAGCACCGCGCGGAGCAGCGCGGCGTTCGCCGCCGCGTCCCCGCCGGCGAGCGCCTCGAGCGGATACCGGGTGAGCCCGAGCGCCTCCGGGGTGATCTCGAGCGTGGTCACGTGGCCGTCGCGCAGGAGCGCCCCCTGCGTGGGCCCGTGCAGCGCGATCTCATCCAGCCCGTCGCCGTGCACCACGAGCGCCACCTCGGCGCCGAGCTGGCCGAGCGTCTCGGCGAGCGGGGCGCAGAGCGCGGGATCGTACACGCCGACCAGTTGGTGCGTCGGACGGCTCGGGTTCACGAGCGGGCCGAGGAGGTTGAAGATCGTGCGCGTGCCGAAGGCACGGCGGACGGGGGCCGCGTGTCGCATCCCGGGATGGTGTTCCGGCGCGAAGAGGAAGCAGATGCCGACCGCATCGAGGCAACGGCGCGCCTGCGCCGGGGTCGCGCTGAGTCGCACGCCGAGCGCCTCCAGCACGTCGGCGGAACCGGAACGCGAGGAGACGGCGCGGTTGCCGTGCTTGGCGACGGGGATGCCGAGTTCCGCGGCGACGATCGCGGCGGCGGTGGAGATGTTGATGCTGCGGGCGCCGTCGCCGCCGGTGCCACAGGTGTCGGCGAAGTGGTAGTCGGGGCGGGTGAAGGGGGCGGCGGCGGCGCGGAGGGCCGCGGCCGCGCCGGCGATCTCCGCCGGCGTCTCCCCGCGGACCTTCAGCGCGGCGAGGACCGCAGCGAGCACCGGCCCCGGGATCGTGCCGGCGACGATCGCCTCGAAGAGCTGCTCCGATTCGCCGGCCTCGAGGGAGCGCTCGAGTGCTGTGAGGACGGGGCGGGGGAGGGCGTCACGGCGGGCCGTGGGCGCGTGGGCGACCGAGGTCCGCGGAGCGGGGCGCAGGGAGGACGGGACGGCGGGCATACGAGGGGGCTCCGAGGGAGAGGGAACCCGCCGTGGGAAAGGCGCCTGCAAACGAAACAGCCCACGGCGGTGAACGCAGTGGGCTGAGGTGAGACGCGGAGGTCGTCGGTGACCTAGACGCGGAGAGCCCGGCTGCGAGAGGTATCGCGCCAGGGACGCCAGCAGGAGGTCGACGAGCGGTTCGCCATTGGAGGGGGGACGATAGTGCGACCGGCCCCGGGCCACAAGCCCGGGGCCGGTCGCGGCCATCCGTCATCCCTCGACCGTCGTCCGGCGCGTCGCCCACCGCGCCGGCCCGCGATCCCGCCCTTACATCACCACCTTCGGCCGCGGCGTCCTCGTGATCAGCCCCGGCACGCCGGCGCGCTCCAGCAGCTGATTGAACGCCTGCACCTCCGTCGTCTCGAAGGTCGTGACGCGCGCCCTGAGCGCCGCCCACTCCCGCTCGAGCTCCGCCAACCGCTCGCGCACCGGCTGCGTCACGCCGGGGTGCCCCTCGAGCTGGCCGAGGAGGAAGCCGAACTGGCCGTTGATCCCGTTCGCGTAGTTGATGATGTCCTGGCCGTTCGCCGCCTTCGTGGTCATCGCCGGGTCGAGCGTATCGGCCTTCGCCGTCAGCTGACGCCCGGCGATCCCGATCGAGTCGGCCATCGGCACGTCACGCGTGCGCGAGACGATCCCCGTGACCTGCGTCTTCACGTCGCGCACGCGGAGCACCGCGTCGTGGATCTCCCCGATCCGCGCGACGAGCGCGTTCGCAAGGCTGTCGCGCTCGGCGATGATCGCCGTCGGGATCGGTTCGAGCCGCGGGTCCGCCGTCACGTCGAACGCCTGCGACTGTGTGACGCCGCCGACCGTGAGCCGCACCGTGTAGCGCCCCGGCACCACCTTCGCGCCGCCGCCGGCCGGCGCGCCGAAGAGGAGCACCCCCTGCAACGACGTCGGCGCATCGCGGCGGAGGTCCCAGGTGAAGGTGTTGAGCCCCGCCTTCGGGGCGAGGCGCGCCGGTCCCGTCCCCTTGGTCGAGTAGGTGCGTAGCACCGCGCCGCGCGCATCGAGGAAGGCGAGGGTCACGGCGGTGGTCGAATCGGGTGCGGTCGCGAGGCGATAGTGCACCGTCGCGCCGGATGCCGGGTTCCGCCCCACGCTTCCCGCGCCGCCGCCCCCCCACCCGCCGCCGAAGTCGGCGAGCGTCGTGGCGCGCGGCGTGAAGAGATGCGCCGGCGCCTTGGCGATCTCCGGCGTCATCTGCCGGAGCGGCGAGAGGTCGTCGAGGATCCAGAACGACCGCCCTTCGGTGGAGGCGATGAGATCGCCGTGCCGCACCTCGAGGTCGGTCACCGGGGTCACCGGCATCCCCACGAGCGGCTGCCAGCGCGCCCCGTCGTCGACGGAGAACCATGCGCCCGTCTCCGTGCCCGCGTAGAGCAGCCCGCGCCGCGTCGGATCCTCGCGCACCACGCGCACCGGCTCGCCGGCGCGCAGCCCGGTCACGCGGAGCGTCCACGTCTTGCCGTAGTCGGTCGACTTGTAGAGGAGCGGGGTGGGGTCTCCCACACGGTCGCGCCGGAAGGCGATCCACACCGTCGCCGGATCGAACGGCGACACCTCAATCTCGTTTACGAGCCCATCGCCCGCGTCGGGCGGGGTGATGTTGGTCCAGGTCGCGCCGCCGTCGCGCGTGAGCTGCACGAGCCCGTCGTCGGTCCCCACATAGAGGGTCCGCGCGTCGTGCATCGACTCGTGGATCACGACGATCGTGCCGTAGACCTCGCCGCCGGCCCCTTCGTTGGTGATCGGCCCGCCCCCCCACCCCTGCCGCGCCGGGTCGTCGCGGGTGAGGTCCTTCCCGCCGGCGAGCGGCGCCCAGGTGGTCCCGCGGTCGGAGGTGCGGAAGAGGACGTTCCCGCCGTGGTAGATCACGTTCGCGTCGTGCTGCGAGACGAGGATCGGCGCCGTCCAGTTGAAGCGATAGCGCGTCGAGTCGGTGCGCTCGGTGAGGTTCATCTCGGGCCACGGCATGATCGCCCGCGACGTCCAGGTGCGCTGGTCGAGCTCGTCGATGATCCCCTGATAGCAGCCGCCGTAGACGAAGCGCGAGTCCCGCGCGCTCACGCCGATGTTCGCGCTCTCGCAGCCGGCGCCGTCCCACCAGTCACGGACGGAGACGCTCCCCGCGACGCCGCGGCTGCGGATCACCACCGAGGAGTTGTCCTGCTGGCCGCTGTAGAGCTTGTACGGGACGTCGTCGTCGACGGTCACGTGGTAGAACTGCGCCGTCGGCTGGTTGTCCTGCGCGCTCCAGCTGCGGCCACCGTCGAGGGAGATCGAGGCGCCACCGTCGTTCGCGTTGATCAGGTGGCTCGGGTTCGTCGGATTGATCCAGAGCTGGTGGTTGTCGCCGTGCGTCGCGTTGACGGTCGTGAACGTCGCGCCGCCGTCGATCGAGCGCATCACCGGCGCGTTCATCACCCACACCACGTCCGCGTTCTGCGGGTCGGCCGTGACGTTCATGTAGTACCACGACCGGGTCTGGATCAGTCGGTCGCCGGACATCTTCCGCCAGCTCTTCCCGGCGTCGTCCGAGCGATAGAGCCCACCGTTCGGCTCGGCCTCGACGATCGCGTACACGCGGTCCGGGTTCGCCGGCGAGACGGCCACGCCGATCTTCCCCATCAGCGCGGGGAGCCCCTGGGTCAGGCGCGTCCAGGTGCTGCCGCCGTCGGTCGACTTCCAGATCCCGCTCCCCGCGCCGCCGCTGCGCACGAACCAGGGTGTCCGCTGATGGTCCCAGAACGCGGCGTAGAGGATCCGCGGGTTGCTCGGATCCATCGAGAGATCGCTCGCGCCGCTCGTCGCATTCGCGCCGGCGAGTACCAACGTCCACGTCGCGCCGCCATCGATGGTGCGATAGATCCCGCGCTCCGGCGTCCCCTTCCAGCGATCGCCCTGCACGGCCACGTACACCACGTCGGGATCCGATGGGTGGATGCGCACCGCCGAGATCTGCCGCGTGGCCGCGAGGCCGACATGCACCCAGGTGCGTCCCTGGTCGGTCGACTTGTAGACGCCGTCGCCGTACGTCGACGACTGCCCACGGATCGCGTGCTCGCCGGTCCCTACGTAGAGCACGTTCGCGTCCGACGGCGCCACGGCGATCGCGCCGATGGAACTCGTCTTGAACTGGCCGTCGGAGATGTTCCTCCAGTTGATCCCGGCGTCATCGGTGCGCCAGAGCCCGCCGCCGGTGTAGCCGGCGAAGTACGTCAGCGGCTTGGCGGGGATGCCGGCCACCGCGTTCGCCCGCCCGCCGCGTGAGGGGCCGATGTTGCGCCACGCGAGCTTCGCCACCTCTGCGTACGTGGAGTCGGGGCGAGGGGCCGCCGCGGCGCCGCGCGACTGCGCCGAGGCGATGGCCGGACCGAGCAGAAGGAGGGCAGGGAGGAGACGACGCATGGACGAACCCGGCGGTGGGGGGTGGTGGGAATCGGAAACGCGCTCCAACATATCGCCGAATCCGCACCCCCACGATGATGAGACGCCTCCTACCCGCCGTCCTCCTGCTCCTCGCCTGCGCCACCACCCTCCTCGAGGGGCAGGGCGCCACGTCGCGTCCGGCACGTTCGGCCCGGGCCGCGTCGCCGGCGCCGGCCACCACGCCGGCCATGCCGCCCAAGCCGACCCTGGTCGTCTTTCTGACCGTCGACCAGCTCGGGAGCGATTATCTGGCGCGCTTCGGCGGGAACCTCACCGGCGGCCTCAGACGGCTCCGTGATGAGGGCGCGACCTGGCTGTATGGCGTACATGATCACGCCATCACAGAAACAGCACCAGGACATGCAGCGACTATGTCGGGCCGATTCCCGGTCCACACCGGGATCGCCAGCAACTCCCAGGGGGTCAACACCCGCGAAGCCCCCCTCATCGATTCCGACGACACCGGCGCCTCGCCCTTCCGGTTCCGCGGCACCGTCCTCCTCGACTGGATGCTCGCGGCGAACCCCGCCACCCGCTCCCTCTCCGTCTCCCGGAAGGACCGCGGCGCGATCCTCCCCGTCGGCACCGTGAAGACCCACGTCTATTGGTTCGCCGCCAACGGACGCTTCACCACCTCGCGCTACTACCGCGACACCCTCCCCACCTGGGTCGCCCGCTTCAACGCCCGCAACATCCCGGCCCGCTACGCGGGCCAGGAGTGGACGCCGCTCCTCCCCGCCGACCGCTACGCCGAGCCGGATTCCATCAGCTTCGAAGCCGACGGCGACTACACCTTCCCGCATCGCCTCACCCGCGACTCCGTCCGCGCCGGCCGCGACATCCGCGACTGGCCCTGGATGGACTCCCTCACTCTCGCCTTCGCCCTCGAGGGCACCCGCGCCCTCGCCCTCGGCGCCGACGCGAATCGCACCGACCTCCTCGCGATCTCCCTCTCCACCACCGACGCCATCGGCCACCGCTACGGCCCCGACTCCAAGGAGATCCACGACCAGGTCCTGCGCCTCGATCGCTATCTCGGGCAGTTCCTCGATTCGCTCATCGCCATCCGCGGTCGCGACCGCGTGATCGTCGCCCTCACCGCCGACCACGGTGTGCAGCCGATCCCCGAGCTCCGCTCGGCGTGGTATCCGAATCACGACGCGCAGCGCGTCGATCCGGCCCCGGCGTGGCGCGCCGTCCGCGCCGCGCTCCGCCGCGCCGGCGTCGACTCCACTGCCGTCGACAGCGACGACGGGTTCCGGGTCGTCGACGCCGACGCCTTCCGCCGTGCGAACGTCGATCCCGACGCGATCGCGCGCGTCTGGGTGCAGGAGCTTCGGCAGATGAACGGCGTCGCGCACGCCGACCTCCTCACCGATCTCGCCCGCGCCGACACCACGACGAACGTCCTCGCGCGCCGGTGGCTCCATCAGTTCGCCCCCGACGGGCCCATCCGCGCCGTCGTCTCGCTCGAGCCCTTCGCCTACTGGAAGTCGACCACCTACGCCACGCACGGCTCCCCGAACGAGCCCGACGCGCGCGTCCCCGTCCTCTTCTGGGGCGCCGGTATCGCCGCGGGGCATCGAGCCGGCGAGGCGCGCGTCGTCGATATGGCGCCGACCCTCGCCCAGCGGCTTGGCATCCGGCCCCTCGAACGCCTCGACGGCGTCCCCCTCACCTTGCATCCCTGACCCCTCCTCCGATGGCGAAGGCGCCCGCACCCCTCGAACAGCGCACGCTCGGTCGCACCGGCGGCGCGATGACCATCCTCGGCCTCGGCACCCGCCGCCTCGCCACGGCCGGCCAGCAGGCCACCATCCGCGTCGTTCGTGAGGCGATCGATGCGGGCGTCAACGTCCTCGAAGTCGCCCCCGCCTTCGCCGACGGACGCGCGGAGCGATGGATAGGCCTCGCCCTCCGCGATGGGTATCGCGAGCGCGTGCAACTCATCTGGCAGTGCGGCGCCTATCTCCGCGACTACAAGACCTCGATGGCGCAGTTCGAGGCGACGCTCCGCCACCTGCGTACCGACCATCTCGATATGTGGTCGTTCCACGAGGTCATCTACGACAACGATCCCGACTGGATCTACGAGCACGGGGGCCTCGACGCCGCGCAGGAGGCCCGCGACCAGCGGCGCGTGCGGTACATCGGCTTCCACGGCGAGAAGTCACCGCACATCGCGCTCAAGCTCCTCCAGCGCGGCTTCGCGTGGGACGCGGTGTTGATGCCCCTCAACCCCTTCGACGCGAGCTTCCGCTCCTTCGAGAAGCAGGTCCTCCCCGAGGTGATCCGCCGCGGCGGCGCCGTCATCGGCACTAAGGCCCTCGCCGGGGGCGCCATCCCCGCGGGGAAGGTGGTGAAGGTCGACGACGCCTTCCGCTACGTCTGGTCCCTCCCCGTCTCCAGCGTCCTCGTCGGGTGCGATTCGAGCCCAATCCTCAAGAAGACCCTCAAGACCGCCGCCGATTTCCAGCTCTTCCACGCCGGCGAGATGGACGCGATGCGCCAGAAGGCGCGCGCCACCGCCGGCGACGGCCGCTGCGAACGCTACAAGACCACGCAGGAGTTCGACGGCGCGGGCGGACTCGCCGCGCACGGCTTCACCACGAAGTGACATCGCTGATCGGCCCACCGTATCGCTCCCGCATCGATCTGACGTCGCCGACCGGCGCGCTGAATCGCTCCCACACCGTGACCCTGTGACCCTCCGACTCCGTCGTTCCCTCGCGCTCCTCGTCGCCTGCGCGCTTCCCCTCGGCGCGCAGACCCTTGGTGGCTACACCCCCGCCCGTGCCGCGGCGCAGCGCAGCGCCGAGCAGGCCGCGATCCGCCGCCCCGACACGGCGCGCGTGGGCGTCACCGCCCGCGCCCTCGCCGACCGACCGCACATCGCCGGCACCGCCGCGCAGGCACGCACCCGCGACCTCGTCATCGACGCGATGAAGGCCGCCGGCCTCGAGACCGAGGTGCGTGAGTACAAGGTCTGGCTCCCGCACACCGTCGAGTACGGCGTCTGGCGCGTCTCGCCCGATCCGAAGCGGCTCGAACTGCGTGAAGGCGAGCTCCCCGAGGATCCCACCACCCTCGCGCATCCCGAGTATCCCACCGTCAACGGCTACTCCGGCACCGGCGATGTCACCGGCGAGGTCGTCTACGTCAACTACGGCCTCGTCGAGGACTACGCCATCCTCGACTCCCTCGGCGTCTCGGTGAGGGGGAAGGTCGCCATCGCGCGCTACGGACGGAGCTTCCGCGGCATCAAGGCGCGCGAGGCCGAGCGGCACGGCGCCGTCGCGCTCCTGATGTACAGCGATCCCGCCGACGACGGCTACGTGCAGGGCGACGTCTATCCCGAGGGACCCTTCCGCAACGATCGTGGCGTGCAGCGCGGCAGCGTGATGAACGGCGCCGGCGATCCGAGCACGCCGGGGTATCCCTCGCGGGCGAACGCGCCGCGCATCCCGCTCGACTCGATGCCCGTCCCGCGCATCCCCGTGCTTCCGCTCTCGTACGGCAACGCCGTCGAGCTCCTGAAGGACGTGCGCGGCACCGACGTCCCGCGCGGGTGGCAGGGGGGCCTCGCCTTCCGCTATCACGTCGGCCCCGGCCCCGTGCAGGCGCGCGTGCAGGTCTTCAGCGACTCCGCGACCGCCGCCTACAAGTCGATCTGGAACACCTTCGGCATCGTGCGCGGCACCGAGTTCCCCGACGAGATCGTCGTCATCGGCGCGCACCGCGATGCCTGGAGCCCCGGCGCCGTCGACAACGTCTCCGGCACCGCGAGCGTCGTCGAGGCCGCGCGCGCGGTGGCCGAGCAGATGAAGACCGGCTGGCGCCCGCGCCGCACGCTGATGTTCGCCACCTGGGACGCGGAGGAGTGGGGGCTCGTCGGCTCCACGGAGTACGTGGAAGACGATTCGCTCCGTCTGATGCGCGGCGGCGTCGCCTACTTCAATCAGGACGTCAGCGCGAGCGGGCCGAGCTTCGGCGGCGGTGGCTCTCCCACGCTGCGCGGGATGCTCCGCGAGGTCGCGGGCACCATCCCCGACCCGAGCGGCGCGGGGAGCGTGTACGACGTCTGGCGCACGCGCGCCGGCGTTCGCGCGGGCGAGGAGCCCGCGATGGGCGATCCGGGTGGCGGCTCCGACTTCGCCGGCTTCTACAACCACCTCGGCATCCCGCACGCGGATTGGGGCTTCGGCGGTGGGAACGGCATCTATCACTCGAACTACGACTCCTACACGTTCATGGAGCGGTTCGGGGATCCCGGGTATCGCTATCACACCGCCGCCGCACGCATCGGGACCGCGATGATGATGCGCATCGCGAACGCCGACATCCTTCCGTACGACTATGTGGAGTTCGCGCGCACGATGCGCCGCTATCTCCCGCCGATCGATGCGAACCTCCGGACGCGCGGGTGGGCGGGGTCGAGTGCGCCCCTCGCCGCCGCGATCGACCGCATGGAGGCCGCCGCGCAGGCGTTCAATGCCGCGCGCGATGCGGCCCTCGCCGCCAACCTCCCCGCCGCGCGCCAGCGCGCCACCAACCAGGCGCTGCTACAGGTGGAGCGCGCGATGACGCGCCCGCAGGGGCTCCGCACGCGTCCCTGGTATCGCAACCTCATCTATGTGGCCGACGTCGACAACGGATACAGCACGATGGTCTTCCCGTCGGTGAACGAGGCCATCCGCTACGGTGATGCGGGGCAGTTCGCGGAGGAACTGGGGGATCTGGTGGGGCGGTTCGATGCGGCGACGGGAGCGCTGCGCGCGGCGGAAAGGGCGCTCAAGGCTGGAAGCTGAACGCTCAGTACCTACTGACACTCCGATCCACCGTCACACTCCACCGGTCGATGCCGCCGGTGAGATTGATCACTCGGTCGAACCCCGCGCTCCGCAGGTATTCCGCCACCATCGCGCTCCGCATCCCGTGATGGCAGAGTACGACGATGTCGCGGTCGCGCGGGAGTTCGCCATGGCGGCGTGGCACCTCCGCCATCGGGATATGCGTGCTCCCGTCGAGCGCGGCGACCTCGACCTCCCATCCCTCGCGCACGTCGAGGACCACGAGCGGGTCGCCCTTCGCGAGGCGCACCGACAGCGCCTCAGGGTCGATCGCACGCGGCATCTCCGTCGCTGAACCACCGGCGGTCGCCCCGCGCGCCGCGCCCGTCGCACCATTCGCGCCCGAAGTACCGTTCGCGCCCGAAGTACCGTTCGCGCTCGGCGCCCCGCAGAACGCTTCGTAATCCGCGAGCAGCTCCGTCTGTGCGCGCGTCGCGCACCAGGCGCACGCCGCGTTCCGCGCGATCGCGACCTCGTGCATCTGGGCGCCGAGCGCGTCCACGAGGAGCAGTCGCCCGACGAGCGGTGTACCGATGCCGAGGAGCAGCTTGATCGCTTCGGTCGCCTGCAACGCGCCGAGCGTCCCCGGGAGCACGCCGAGCACGCCGCCGGTGGCGCAGTCGGCGACGGTGCCGGGCGCGGGGGGCTCGGGGTGCACGCAGCGATAGCAGGGGCCGTCGGCGGTCGCGTAGACGCTGATCCGGCCCTCGAAGCGATGCACGCTCGCCTGCACGAGCGGCTTCCCTTCGAGGACGCAGGCGTCGTTCAGCAGATAGCGCGTCGCGAAGGCATCGGTGCAATCGAGGACCACGTCGTAGTCCGCGACGATCCCGCGCGCGTTCGCGCGCGTGAGCGCCGTCTGCCACGTATCGATCCGCACCTCGGGGTTCAGCGCCTCGAGCCGCGCGCGCGCGGCCGCCGTCTTCGGCGTGCCGACGCTCGGCGTGTCGAAGAGCACCTGCCGCTGGAGGTTGTGCAGCGCGACGGTATCGTGGTCGACGAGCCCCAGCGTGCCGACCCCCGCGGCGGCGAGGTAGAGCGCGGCGGGGGATCCGAGTCCCCCCACGCCGACGACGAGGACGCGGGCGCGCCCGAGGGCGGCCTGCCCCTCCGGCCCCACCTGCGGCAGCACCAGATGCCGCGCGTAGCGGCTCGTCATGCGCGCCGGAACTCCTGCGCCGGCCGCCCGCGCCCCTCGCTTCGCCACGCGTCCGTCGCCTCCACCAGCCCCGCCGCGGCGAGCGTGCGCCGGAAGCTCGCCTTGTGCAGACGCTTCTCCAGCAGGAGCTCGTACGTCGCCTGGAGCGCCGCGAGCGTGAAGCGGGTCGGCAGCAGATGGAAGGCGATTCCGTCGCGGTCCATCCGGTCGCGCAACGCGCGGACCGCCGTCGTCACCGCCGTGCGCTGCCGGGCCGGGAGCCCGCGCGGCGCCTCGATCGCCGCCCAGCGCATCCCCTTCGGCGCCTCCGTCCCCTCGCGCACCACCGCCACGTAGGTCACCGTCACCGCCGCCCGCGACGGATGCGCCGACGCGTCCCCGAGTGCCCCCACCTGCGCGAGCCACGCGGGGGCGCGGCCGAGCGTCTGTTTGGCGAGCCGTGCGGCGGTGGCGTCGAGGGTCTTGCCCGTCGGGAGCGCGACCCAGGGACAGATCCCCCCGGTGCGCAGCAGGACGGCCAGCGCGCCGTCGCGCCGCGTGATGCAGACCAGGTCGATCGCGGTCAGTGCGCGATCGTCCCCTGCTTCGACGTGTCCACCTCGTCGAGCTGGCCGGCACGGAAGAGGTACGCGTCCATGTTTTTCGTGAGGAACTGCCGCGCCTGCGGGTCCATCACGTTGAGGCCGTAGTGGTTGATCAGCATCGTCTGCTGCTTGAGCCACTCCGCCCAGCAGTCAGGGCAGGTCCCGTCGAGGATCCGCGCGCCGATCGCGCCGGGGAAGGGCGACTTCTCGAAGCCGGGCTTGGACTGGCCGCAGCGGAGGCAGGTGATAGCGGGCATAGGGGAAATCTACTCGGGGAAAGGGCGCAAGCGGGGAAGCTGAAGGCTGAAAGCTGGATGCTGGAAGCTGAACGCTGAAGGCTGAAGGCTGAACACTGAACGCGGGAAGCTTCAAGCATTCAGCTTCCAGCATCGAGCGGGTCACGCACCGGGAGTATTGCCCAGCGCCCAACTCTCCCAACCTCGAAAATCAAAGTGCCACCACTCGGCCTCGTAGACCGTGAACCCCTCGGCCTCCATCGCCCGCCGCAACCGCGCGCGGTTCGCCCGCTCGGCCTCGGTCCCCCCCGCGTAGTCCGGGTACGCCCGTTCCGTGAACTCGTCATACCCGCTCGGCATCGGGAGCGGTGCCCCGGTCCGCAGGTCGTAGAGTGTCAGATCCACCGCCGCCCCCCGATTGTGCCGCGAGCCGCGGCTCGGGTCCGCCACGAAGACCCGCTGTGAGTCGGGCGTCGCCTCCCAGAACATCTTCGTCACATACCAGGGCCGATATGCGTCGAAGACCAGCAGCCCGAGCCCCTCGGCGGCGAGCGCCTGCTGCACCCGCCCCAACGCCTCCGCTGCCGGCCGCTGTAACCGCGCCGTCGCGCGATCGTACATCGCGACGCCCATGAAGTTGTCCGCCGTCGCGTAACGGATGTCGAGCCGGATCCGCGCGTCGACCGACGTCAGGTCGATGAGGTCAGGCGCGGCCTTGCCGGTCTCCACCGGCGGCATCGCCACCAGTGCCTCGGCTCGCAGCTCGGCGATCGGCCGGCGCGGCGTGATGCGGAAGGGAGATGTCTGTGCGCCGAGGCATCCGGCGCCGAGCAGGAGGAGGAGCGAGAGGGGTGAGCGGAGGCGGCGGAGTCTCACGAAGCCACCTGATCCCTGACCCCTGATACCTGTCTCACGGTAGCCCTGCGATGTACCGCGCCACGCGGCCGCACTTCGTACACGTCAGGATCACATGCGTGCGGGGCGGCGGCGGGAGGTCAGGCGGCGATCGATCGATCTCTCCCGCGCAGGATGGACAGCTCAGCGGCGCGCCGTTCCGATCATTCGCGATCAGGTGGAGCGCCTGTGCCGGGTTGTACGAGTTGGGCCGTGGCTTCCGCATCAGGAAACAATTTAGTCGGATTTTGCGCTGCGAAGGATTCGCGGTCCTCGCGTCAGCGGATACCCGGTAACGCTATCAGCGTTCCGGTGAGGCCCCGCACCCCGCGGTCCTACGCGTGTCGACAATCGAGAAGATCCGCCACCGGCCCGCCCCTTTCACCAGCTGGAAGGCGTCCACCCCGCAGTGCGAGAACCGCGGCCCCAAGAAGAACCAGTAGTCCACCCAGACCGTCGCCAGCGGGCCGTCGATCTGGATCGTGGGTGCCCCGAGCCGCTCGTCGAGCAGCACCCCCTGCGGCGCGCGCGCGATCGACGTCACCCACCCGTCCACGCGGTCGAACACCACCGCGGTGTCCCGCAGCGATTGCATCGACGCGTTCGGCACGAAGAGCGCCCGGATCGTCGCGGTGTCCCGTGCGCGCATCGCGTCGAAGAGCTGGACGACCACCCCGTGGATCTGGGCGGAATCGGTCGCGACCACGGCCCCCTGCGCAAGCATGGGGCGGGGGACCACCCAGAGCGCGACAATCGCGAACGCGAGACGCCACGCGAGCGTCATCCGTCCCGGACGCACGGACGCGCGGCCCCCCGCCCTCCGCCTCGCCCGCCTCACAGCACCGGCAGCGCGCGGATGCGCTGCTGCCACTCCGCGGGCCCCTCCTCGTGCACGTTCCGACCCGACGCGTCCACCGCCACCGTCACCGGCATCTCCTCCACCTCGAATTCATAGATGGCCTCCATCCCCAGATCGGCGAACGCCACCACGCGCGATTTCCGGATCGCCTTCGACACCAGATACGCCGCGCCCCCCACCGCCATCAGGTACGCCGCGCGATGCTTCCGAATCGCCTCGAGCCCCGCCGCCCCGCGCTCCGCCTTCCCGACCATCGCGATGAGCCCTGTCTTGTCGAGCATCATCTCGGTGAACTTGTCCATCCGTGTCGCCGTCGTCGGCCCCGCGGGCCCCACCGCCTCGTCGCGCACCGGATCCACCGGCCCCACGTAATAGATCACGCGGTTCGTGAAGTCCACGCCATCGGGAAGTGACTCCCCCTTCGCGAAGAGATCCGCGATCCGCTTGTGCGCCGCGTCACGCCCCGTCAGCATCCGCCCGCTCAGCAACAGCCGGTCGCCGGCCGTCCACGACTCCACCTCGGCGCGCGTCAACGTGTCGAGATTCACCCGCTTCGCATTCGCATCGGGCCGCCACGTCACTGCCGGCCAATCCTCGAGCCGCGGGATCGGCAACTGCGCCACCCCGCTCCCGTCGAGCGTGAAGTGCGCGTGCCGCGTCGCCGCGCAGTTCGGGATCATCGCGATCGGCTTCGACGCCGCGTGCGTCGGGAAGTCCCAGATCTTCACGTCGAGCACCGTCGACAACCCGCCCAACCCCTGCGCGCCGATCCCGAGCGCATTGATCTTGTCGTGCAGCTCGATCCGCAGCTCCTCCAACTTGTTCTGCGGCCCACGCGCCTTGAGCTGCGCCATATCGATGTGCTCCATCAGCGATTCCTTCGCGAGCAGCATCGCCTTCTCCGCGCTCCCGCCGATCCCGATCCCGAGCATCCCCGGCGGGCACCACCCCGCCCCCATCAGCGGCACCGTCTTCAGCACCCAGTCCACGATCGAATCGCTCGGGTTGAGCATCGCGAACTTCGCCTTGTTCTCCGAGCCGCCCCCCTTCGCCGCGAGCTTCACCTCCACGGTGTCGCCCGGCACGAGCTCCACGTGCACCACCGCCGGCGTGTTATCACGCGTGTTCTGACGCGTGAACGCCGGGTCCGCGACGATCGACGCCCGCAGGATGTTCTCCGGCAACAGATAGGCGCGCCGCACCCCCTCGTCCACCATCTCCTGGATCGAGCGCGTCGTCTCCCACCGCACCTCCATTCCCACCTTCAGGAACACGACCACACTCCCCGTGTCCTGACAGATCGGGCGCTGCCCCTCGGCGCACATCCGCGAGTTCGTCAGAATCTGCGCGATCGCGTCCTTCGCGGCCGGGCTCTGCTCGCGGGCGTACGCCTCGCCGAGCGCGTGGATGTAGTCGGGCGGATGGTAGTAGGAGATGTGCTGCAGCGCGTCCGCGATCGACTGGATGAAGTCGTCCTGCCGGATGGTCGTGGCCATAGGGGAAAAGATACATCCCGCCCGACCCCGAACGCCCCCCGAATGTCCTCGCGCGCCGGCCGCGCATAGGATGACCGCATGAGCCTCGCGCGCTTCGGCATCGACCCCCTCACCGGCTTCGTCCCCCCGGAGCCGATCCCCGCCGCCCTCCCCACCGGTGCGGTGGCCTGGGACGCCCTCGTCCCGAACCTGAGTGCGCATCTGCGCGCCCACACCATCCGCGACGCGCTCCGCGCGCTCCCGCCCCTCGACCTCGCCACCCTCGATGCGCCCGCCGAGCGCGAACGCGCCTTCCTGCTGCTGACGCACTACGCGAACGCCTATGTCTGGGGCGGCGCCACGCCCGATCTCCATATCCCCGCCGTCGTCGCGGTGCCGCTCTGTGCCCTCGCCACGCAGCTCGGCCGCCCGCCGATCGCGCAGTACGCGACGATGACGCTCCACAACTGGACCCTCGTCGATCCGCAGCGCCCCCTCGGCGTCGACAACGCCCGAACGCAGGTGCGCTTCCTCGGTGGCGTCGACGAAGACTGGTTCTTCATCGCGTCGATGGGAGTCGAGCTCGCCGGCGCGCCGCTGCTCCCGATCGTCTGGGACGCCGCCGCCGCGTCGGTCGATGGGAGCGATGACGCGCTGCGCGCGCAGCTCGAGGCCTTCACCGCCGGCCTCCCCGGCGTGCACGCCGCGCTCGAGGCGGTGCGCCGCTGGTGCGACCCGCACACGTATTACCACCGCGTGCGCCCCTACGTCACCGGGTGGCCCGCGCCGGGTGTCGTCTACGAGGGCGTCGATGACGCGCCGCGTCGCTACCTCGGTGGCAGCGCCGGCCAGAGCGCGCTGATCCAATCGTTCGATGCCGTGCTCGGCGTGCATCACCCCGCCGCCCCGGCGGGGGCGTATCTGCGGATGGTGCGTGACTATATGCCGCCTCCGCACCGCGCCTTCGTCACCGAGGTCGAGCGTACGTCGCGTGTCCGCGCGCGCGCTGAAGCGGGGAGCCCCGCGCTCCGGGCCGCCTATGATGCGGCGATCGACGCCGTCACGCGCTTCCGCGCCGCCCACCTCCGCCTCGCGCACGATTACATCGTGGAACCCGCCGGGACCCGCGACGCGACCGGCACCGGCGGCACCGCGCTCGAGGATTTCCTGCGCGGTGCGCAGGGCGATACCGAACAGGCGCGACTCGTCCGATGATCGCAGCGCGACGCACTGTGCCACTCGCCCTGACGCGCCCCCTGAAGCATCCGCTGACAGACCCCCGATGACCCAATCGATGCCCGCTCCACTCGATCCCCTCACCGCCGACGCCGCGGCCCTCGACGCCGCCGACCCACTCGCGCCATTCCGCGAGCGCTTCGACCTCTCGGACGACGTCATCTACCTCGATGGCAACTCCCTCGGCCCGCTGCCGACGGGTGCGGCCGAGCGCATCGCGGTCGTCGTGCGAGAGGAGTGGGGCGAAGGGCTCATCCGCAGCTGGAACACCGCCGGGTGGATTGAGGCGCCGCTACGTGTGGGCGCCAAGATCGCGCGCCTCGTCGGCGCCGCGCCGCACGAGGTCGTCGTCGCGGATTCCACCTCGGTGAACCTCCACAAGGTCATCCACGCCGCGCTCGCCGCGCAGCCGGGCCGGAAGACCATCCTCTCCGAGCCGGGGAACTTCCCCACCGATTTGTATCTCATCGAGTCGGCGATCCGCACGCTGGGGAAGGGGCATCAGCTCGTGCTCGTGCCACGCGAGGAGATCGCCGCGCGGTGCGATACCGATACCGCGCTGGTGCTGCTGACGCACGTGCACTACCGCACCGCGGAGCTGTACGACATGGCGGCCGTCACGGCGGCCGCGCACGCCGCGGGCGCGCGCATCTGTTGGGACCTCAGCCATTCGCTCGGCGCGATGCCGATCGATCTAAACGCCGCGCGCGCCGATTACGCCGTCGGGTGCGGTTACAAGTTCCTCAACGGTGGCCCCGGCGCGCCGGCGATGGTGTTCGTCGCCGAGCGGCATCATGAGACGCTCGAGACGCCGATGGGGGGATGGATCGGGCATGCGCGCCCCTTCGCCTTCGAGGATACGTACGCGCCAGCACCGGGGATCGCGCGGTTGCAGTGCGGCACACCGCCGGTCTTGTCATTGGCGGCGCTCGAGGTCGGCGTGGATCTGATGCTCGAGGCCGATCTCACGCAGGTGGCCGCCAAGTCGCGCGCGCTGCGCGAGCGGTTGATGGCACGCGTCGCCGCGACCTGTGGGCCTTACGGGGCCGAGGTTATCGGCCCGCCGATCGGCCAGCCGCGTGGGAGCCACGTGAGCGTCGCGCATCCGTCGGCGTATGCGGTGATGCAGGCGTTGATCGCGCGGCCGCGCCGTCGGAGCACCATCGGCGATTTCCGGGTGGCGCCGTCGGCGCCGGCGCGGGCCGGTGTGGCCGGGAGCCTGGTGGAGAGCGAGGATGCCCCGTTGGCGGGGGTGATGCGGTTCGGGATCACCCCCCTCTACCTGCGATTCGCGGACGTTGACCGCGCGGTGGAGTCGATCGAGGAGGTGTTGCGGACGGGGGTGTGGCAGGAGCCGCGATTCCAGGTGCGGCGGGCGGTGACGTAGACCACCCACCCTGTCCGTATCCCGATTTCATTATTGTTCCTTCACTATCTCTCGATTACTAGGGGTCTTATGACGATTCGTCGCAGCGGTTCATCGGATGCGCACGGACGCGCAGCGGCTTTCATCGATCCGTATTGGCTCCTCGGGCGGGGCGCTGAGCCCACCCCGGCGCTCGTCCAGGCCTTGCAGGCTGCTGTGGGCGCCGGGATGCGCCTTGAGCGCGTGACCTGGTATCTCGAGTCCGACGGCGGTCGGCATCCGTCAGCGCTGATACCTCGGGTGACGGTACGCGTCGCGGCGCGCGACGATCTCGACGACGGATTCGAGGTCATCCGTGCGATGGATGCGGACCTGCGCGCCGCGGCGACGTCGGGCGTCTACGACGCACTCCTCGTCGCTACGCACGACGACCGGCTCGCCGTCACGCTCGAGGAGGTCAAGCGTCGCGGCGTGCTCGTCTTCGTCTGCGCGACCACGGCGGAGGAGCCGGACGCTCGGATCGTCCGGATCGCGGACGAGATGATCGAGCCGCGCGCGGGCGCGGCGCGCGAGGAGGACGCCGGTCCCCCGGATGAGACGGCGGTCGAGGCGATCGAGGCGGCGGTGGCGCAGTGGCTCACCGAGGCGGATGCGCTCGAGGCCGACCGCACGCGCCAGTACATCGGGACGCGCGTGGGCCTGCCGCGCCCGGTCGACTCCCGTCTCCTCTTCCTGACACGCACGCGGGTGGGGCGCGACCTGCGGGAGAGCGAGCGCGTGCTCTTACGGCGTCGGTTCCGCGAGCGCGTCGAGGCGCTCACGTAGCATCAGCCGCCGGGCAGTGCATCAATGGCGCAGCCTGAGGACCCGGTTTTCCCCAACGAAGGGCCGTGGCTCTCGATCGAGGACGAGCTCGATCAGCGTCGTCGTGAACGGCCAGAAGAGTGAGACGTTTCGGTCGGGCCACGCCGTGGTGAGGTCGATGGCCCCATCCCACCCGTCGGCTCGGGCGCTCCCCATCCCGCGGTAGCCCACCGCGCTCGAGCCGCTCCGCGCCAGCACCCGGAGCTGCAGGGCTGCGATCGTCGAGCGCCGCACGTCCCTGAGCTGCACGTGAAAGGCCCGATAACTCGGGTCCCGCCGGTTCCGATGGACGTCACTCGCCACCCCGACCAGTCGCGTGCGGACCCCCGCGCGGTCGGTGGCCTCGAACTCCACGTGATGGTCCGGTACCGGCGCGCCCCGCTCGTCGCGCACCCGCACAATCAATTGCTGCCACGCCTCGCGCGGCGTGTGACGCCCCACCCAGCGCGCGCGCCACGCGGCGTCCGCCCCCTCCGTCGTCACTGCGAGCGCCTCGGCTACCATCGTCGCCAGGTCGCCGGTCGGGCGTGAGAGCAGCGCCCCGTGGTGCCTCTCCGGCACGAAGGCCAGTGGCACGTCCCTCGGCCGCACCCCATCGATCCGTACCCGCTCCGTCCCGCCCCGGGAGAGATCCACGGTGAGCTTCCGGACGTCGAGCGCGCTCCCCGCCCAGCGCACCACCCCATCGCTCCCCGCCGCGTCGGTCACCGCGGCCACCGGCCAGGCGAGCGCCCCCGTGCCGCAGATGGAGTAGCTCCACCGCGCCACCGGGTGCTCGAGGTCGGCGCGGAGGAGGTCCCGGTGCGCGAGGTCCCATGTCTCGAGGCTCGCGAGCTCCAGCGCGTCGAGGACCCCGTCCCCCACCTCGAGAAAATCCTCCCCGAGGGTGCGGTTCCCCTTGGCGACCATTCCCACGAAGCTGCGCCCCTTATGCGCGAGCGGGGAGCCGAAGTGCGCCGGCCCGAGCCCCACGAAGTGCGTCACCTGCGCGCGCCGCGCGGGATGCGCGGCGAGCCAGGCCCGCACGACCAGCGCCCCCGCCGAGTGCGCCACGATCCGCAGCGGCGTCCCGCCAGCCAGATCGCGCCGGGCGCGGAGCGCCCGTTCGAACCCCTCGGCTAGATCGGCCAGCGTGAGCTCGTCGCTCAGGGAGCGCCAGTCGGCCACGTGGAGCGTGGTGGGGTCGAACCCGAGGGCGGTGAGTTTGGTGCGCCAGGGGGCGAAGGCGGCGCCGGAGTCGGAGTAACCGTGGACGAGGAAGACGGGGGCGGCCGTCACGCCCACCCCTCACTCCGCTTCCAGACCCGCCGCTCCAACCGCCACGACTTCTTCGCCGAGAAGGCCCCCTCTCCAGCGAAGAGCTCCGGATCCTCCACCGCCTCCGCGAAGTCGTTCCCCTTCGCCGACGCCTGATCCGCGAAGTGCAGCAGCTCCGCCTCGAGCGTCATCGGCCGCACCGCGGCGCCATACTCGAGCACGCCGTGATGGCTCTGGATGAAGTGATGCAGCTCGAGCCGCTGCGCTGCTGAGAGCGTCTCGGCTGGGAGCGTGGCGAGCCGCTCCTCGAGCATCAGGGAGCCGAGCACCACGTGGCCCAGCAGGTGGCCCGCGGGGGTGAAGTCGAACCCCGCCAGCGTGACGGCGTACGCGCGGACCTTGCCGATGTCGTGCAGCAGCGCGCCAGCGGTCACGAGTGCCACGTCGCCCCCCATCGTCCCCACCGAGGCGCGCGCGATCGTCGCGACCTCCGTGGTGTGGAGCAGGAGCCCACCGAGCTGCGCGTGATGCCCGCGCGTGGCGCCGGGCGTCTCCCCGAACAGCTCGCGGAACGCGTCATCGGTGAAGACCGCGTCCACGGCGGCGCGCAGCGGGCCGCGCATCTCCGCGCGCCACGCATCCACCTGCGCCCAGAGCGCGAGCGGGTCCTGACTGATGCGCGGCAGGAACTGCGCGAGGATCGCGTCGCGCGTCATCGACGCGGCGGGGATCACGCGCGGCGGGCCGGTGAGCTTGAGCTGCAGCTTCCCCTTGTACTGCTCCACCTCGCCGATCAGCTGCACGAGCGCGCCGGCGCCGACACCCTGTACCTGCGGCAGGTATTCGTCCCAGACGTTGCACGAGAGCTCGCCCGAGGCGTTGCCGACGCGGAGGATCGCGTAGGGCTTCCCGCCGCTCGTGACCTTGTCCGCCCGCTCGCGCACCATTAGCACGTGCTGCACGCGCGCGCCCACGGGGAGGCGACGCAGATCGAGCGGGGCGCTCAGTTCCAACGGAAATCGGCGACGAAGAGGTTCGTCTCGCCGGTGGTCTTCGCGTACCGGTTTGACGCCCAGAGGAGCTGCTTCCCATCGGGGCTGAACATCGGGAAGCCATCGAAGGTCCCGTCGAAGGTGATCCGCTCGAGCTGGTCGGCGCCGGCCATCGACTCGGATGCGGACACCATATACAGGTCGAAATTCCCGCTGCGCGGCGCGACGAAGTTCGTCGAGAAGATGATCTTCGTGCCGTCGGGGCTCCACGAGGGGCCGAAGTTCGCGCCGCCGAGCGCGGTGACCTGCCGCTGGTCGGAGCCGTCGGCGTTCATCACGAAGAGCTCGACCTTGCTGGGGCGGATGAGCCCCTGCGCGAGGAGCTCCCGATACTGCGCGAGCTCGGTGGCATCCTTCGGGTGGTGCGCGCGGTACACGATCTTCGTGCCGTCGGGGGACCACCAGGGGCCGCCGTCGTAGCCGGGCGTGGTGGTGAGCCGGCGGACGTCGGTGCCGTCGATGTTCATCGTGTAGATGTCGAGATCGCCGTCCTTGAGTGACGTGAAGACGATCTTCTTCCCATCGGGCGAGACGACCCCCTCGGCGGTGTACACGTCGTAATTCGTGAGGCGGGTCATCCCGCTCCCGTCACGGTTCACGGTGTAGATGTCGTACTTGTCGAGCGGCCAGACGTACCCCTTGGACGGGTCGGGCTTGGCGGGGCAGGCGTCGTCGTGCGCGGTGCTCGAGCCGAAGAGGAGCCGGTCGCTCCCCGGGATGAACCACCCACAGGTCGTCTTCCCGCGTCCGTCGGAGACGCGGCGCAGCCCGGTGCCGTCGGCGCGCATCACGAACTGCTGGTCGCAGGTGCGGCCGTCGCGCGTGGACTGGAGCGTGATCCACTTCCCGTCGTTGCTCCAATACGCCTCGGCGTTCTCCCCGCCGAAGGTGAGCTGGCGCACGCTCGTCAGGCGAGATTCACCGGGGGTGGGCGCGACCACGACCGCGGGGGAGCGGGAGAGGCAGCCGGTCAGAGCGAGGGCGAGGATCGGGAGGGGGCGCATGGGAGATCAGGTATCAGGTATCAGGTATCAGGTATCAGGTATCAGGTATCAGGGGTCGGGTATCAGGGGTCGGGCCTTAGGGAACAGGTCGGGCGACAGTCATCTGACATCTGACCCCCTTATCCCTGAGACCTGACCCCTGACCCCTCCTACCTGGTGTTCGCCAGCGCGAGCAACTCCGCCGTCGTCCGCCCCTTCCGGAGTAGCTCCAGCGCGCGCTGTAACTGCACGTCCTCCCGGACGTCGCGTCGCTTGGCCACGGAGTCGCCGAAGACGCGCCGCGCGATGCGGTCGCTGACGAGGCGGTCCACGTACGCGCGGCCCGCGGACCAGGTGGCGTCATCCACCGTGATGCTCCGCGCGCCGAGTCGGGTACGGAACTCGCCGCGCATCGCGTCGGTCACCTGGAAGTTCGCGGCGAGGCCGGCGGAGCGGAGCGAGAAGGCGTACTCGTCGAGGGCGAGGTAGACCTCCTGCGACTTCGGCACGAGCGCCTTCGCCACCTGCTGCTCCGCGGTGGTCAGCGTGTCGTACGGGACGATGATGTCGGGGGTGATGGCGCCGCCGCCGTAGACGATTCGCCCGCCGTCCGACCGGAACTGCGGCCGCGCGCGGCGCGCGGCGTCGGTCTCGAGGGAGTCGGGCTCCACCTCGACGAGGTTCCCCGCGGCGTCGAGCACCCGCTCCTTCTGGATGGAGCGCCCGCTCGGCGTGAACCACTTCCCGGTCGTGAGTTTGATCGCGTAGCCGCCGTCGAGGCGGTACACCGACTGCACGAGCCCCTTCCCGAACGAGGTCGTGCCGACGATCAGCGCGCGGTCGTGGTCCTGCAACGCCCCCGCGACGATCTCGGACGCCGACGCGGTGTAGCCGTCGGTAAGGACGACGATGGGGATCGTCGGCGCGATCGGCGCCTCCTCGGCGACGTACTGCTCGGGGTCGCTGCCGCGGCCGCGCACCGTGGCGAGCTCCGTGCCGCGTGGGAGGAAGAAGTTCGCGAGGTTGAGCGCCTGATCGAGGAAGCCGCCGGTGTTCCGGCGGAGGTCGATCACGAGCCCCTTCGCCCCCTCGCGCTGCAACCGCTGGAGCTGCGCCGCGAACTCGCCCGTGGTGGTCTCGTTGAACTGCTGGAGCGGGATGTACGCGACCTTGTCCTCGAGCATCAGCGCGAACGGGATTGCGGGGATGCGGATGATGCGCCGCGTGAACTCCACCTCGAACGGCGCGTTCACCCCCGGGCGGCCGAAGCGCGCCTTCACCGTGGTACCCGGCGGGCCCTTCAGCCGGTCGGAGACCTGCGCGACCTTCCATCCCGCCGTCGAGGCGGTGTCGACCCCGATGATGCGGTCCCCTTCTCGGATCCCCGCCTCCTCGGCGGGGGTGTTGGGATAGACCTTCGAGATCATGATCGACCCGTTCTGGTCCTCGATCAGCATCCCGATCCCGCCGTAGAAGCCGCCGGTCGTCGTGTTGAACGCCTCGAGCTCCTTGGGCGTGTAGAGCTCCGAGTACGGGTCGCGGAGCTCTTCGACGAGGCCGCGGGCGGCCTTCTCGTACAACGCCCCCGTGCCGATCGAGTCGACGAAGCGGTCGCCGACGATGGCGAGCACCTGGTCGAAGAGGCGGGCGCCGTTCTGGGTAGCGCGCTCCTGGACGACGAAGGCGCCGACGGCGAGCGGGAGGGCGATGGCCGCGAGGGCCAGGAGGCGCGGACGGGACATGAGAGAGGGGCGGGTGTCGGAGCGAAAGTTACCCGGGTGATACGCCCCGGGCCACGCGAGGGTTCACGCGTGCGGGCCGGCCAGGGTTCACCCGACGGCGCGCGCCGTCAGCGCTCGTACCGCACCAGCCACTGCCGCCCCGCCTGCGTCATCTCGATCCGCTTGGCGAGCCCCGCGGCGAGCAGCATCTCGTGCGCCGGCTGCAGCACCCGCTGCAGGTGCGAGGGATACCGCTGGGTGAGGGGGAGCCGTTCGGCGAGCCGCTCGAGCGCCACCTCCCAAGGCTGGCCCGGCGCGACCCCCTGCGCCTCGAGGAGCCGGTAGAGTCGGCGGGCGACGGGGGAGCTGAGCGCGAGGTAGCGGCTGACGACGACGGTGGTGCTTCGGCCGGCGGCGAGGGTGGCGCGGAGTTGGGGCGCGACGATTACCCGCGCCTCCCCGGGCTCGTTGGAGGCGAGGGCGGGGAAGAGGGCGAGCTGGTCGACGTCGCTCTGCCGGCGCCGGTCGATGGTGACGCTGGAGAGCAGCGTGAAGCGGGCGGGGCCGGCGTGCCCCTCGGCGTCGTGCCAGGCGCCGTCGCTCTCGAGGACGGTCCGCTCGAGGCGGCCGAGGGCGCCGCGGAGCTGCTCGTAGGTGCGGCCATCGACCTTCCGGCCGAGGGAGCGGAGGAAGGCGTGGAGGGTGAAGGCGAGGATGCCGTCGGCGGGGGTGTCGGCCTCCTGATAGCGCCGCATCAGCTCGACGTAGACGTCCTGGTCGAAGGTCCCCGGGAGGCGATCGCCGGGATTCGGGAGGACGCGCCAGCGGCCACCCTCGTCGGTGGTGAAATCGACCGGGGGGTCGTCGGCGCTGTCGGAGAGGCGGAAGAGCGGGAGGGCCTCGACGTCGCGGTCGAGGCAGGCGTGCTTGGCGGCGGGCCGCCGGCGCGTCAGCGGAGGTCCTCGCGGCCGAGGGCGGCGCGGACCCCTTCGCGGAGGGCGACGAGGGTGGCGTCGCGGGCGGCGGGAGAGTCGTCGCGCACGTGGAGCTCGATCCCATCGGTGATGATGAGGCGGTGCCAGCGGGCGGGTGGGGCGTCGTCGTGGGCGACCTGGCGGTCGGTGCCCGTGCCGAGGGCGGGGGCGAGGGCCGCGGCGACGCGGCGCTCGAGCTCATCGCCGGCGATCCCCGGGAGTTCCGCCTTGATGGCGTCGAGGGTCTTCCCCTCGCGCTGGCGGATCTTGATGGCGAGGAGCTGGAGGAGGTGCTTGTAGTGGTACGTCGCGGCGGTGCCCTTCCCCTCGGGGTGGTCGAGGAGGCCCTGGGCCACGTAGAAGCGGATGGCGCGGGCGGAGAGGGCGGCGCGCGCCGAGCTGTTGGTGGGGCGCATCCCGGCGGCATCGACGAGGGCCGTCGCGTGGGCGGCGAGTCCCCGGGCGTTCCACGGCGCGTGGCGGGCGTGGGCGCGGAGGAGGGCGACGGGAGAGTCCGGCATGGCCCGGAAAGTGTAGCGCCGAACCGACGACGCGGATAGCGTGGCCGGGTCGGCGCTGGGGGTCCTGCGCACGGACGGTGCGGCTTACTTCTTCGGCGCCGGCTTCTTCTTCGCTGAAGGCTTGGAGGCTGAAGGCTTCTTGGCGGCGGGCTTCTTCGCCGCCTTGGCCGGCTTCTTCGGGGCGGCCTTCTTCGGCGCCGGCTTGGCCGCCTTCTTCACCGGCTTGGCGGCCTTCTTCGCGGGCGTCGCCGGCTTCTTGGCGGCGGGCTTGGCCTTCGCTTTCGGGGTGGGCTTGGCGGCCTTCTTGGCGGGGGCCTTCGCTGCCGGCTTGGCCTTCGGGGCGGGCTTGGCCGGCGCCTTCGCGGTCGGCTTGGCCACCGGCTTGGCCGGCGCCGTTGCCTTGGCCGGGGCCGATGGCTTCGCGGGGGCGGCGGCGGGCTTCACCGGAGCCGGCGCGGGCGCGGCCGCGGCAATCTCCGCCGGGATCTCCATCTCCCCGGTCGTCTCGAAGATGCTCCGGACCCGCGGCTTCTCGGCCGGCTTCCGACCGCGGCGACGCGGAGCGGGCGGCTCGCCGAAGAGGTCGCCGTCCTCGTCGTCGCTGTCGTCCGCGACGGGCGCGACGCCCCCCTCCTCCTCGTCGTCGTCCGACTCGTCGGTCGAGTCCCAGAGGGAGTCCGACTGATCCTTGGACACGGTCCAGCCGCCATCCTCCTCGTCGTCGTCATACGAGGCGCGCCGGCTCCCGCCGCCGAAGCCAGACTCCTCGTCGTCGTCGGCGTCCGAAAAGAGCCGGTCGTCCATTCCGTCGCAGGTCAGCATCATCAACCCCTCCACTATCGCAGCGGCGTGCGCGCCACCCCCGTGGGACGCGTCGCCTGCCCGCCGAATGCCCGCTGAATAAAACGCCGCGCGCCGTGAGTCAAGGCGACGACCGTCGGCAACATTCACGTCACACCGCGCGTACACCGCAGATGCCACTGAATCACCGCCGCCGGCGCCTGATCGCCCTCGTCTGCCTGGGGGCGCTCCCCGTCGCCGCGCAGCAGCCCGTCTTCCACGGGCGCGCCGGCGAGACCGCGGTCGCGATCCCCCGCGTCACCGATACCATCCGCGTCGACGGCCGGCTCGACGAGCCCGCCTGGGGGCGCGCCGCGATCCTCACCGGCTTCTCCCAGTTCAACCCCACCGACGGGCGCCCCGCGGTCGACTCGACCGAGGCCCTCGTGATGTACGGCCCCGACGCGATCTACCTCGCCGTCCGCGCGTACGCCCCCGAGGGGACGGTCCGCGCCACCCTCGCCGACCGCGACCGGATCGTCAACGACGACCACGTCCAGTTCATCCTCGACACCTTCAACGACCGGCGCCAAGCCTACGTCTTCGCCGTCAATCCCCTCGGCGTGCAGAGCGACGGCATCCGCACCGAAGGGGGCGGCGGTCGCGGCCGTGGCGGCGGCGGGATGGGGGGCGGGATGGGCGGCGGTTTCTCGCGCGCCACCCTCGGCAACGCCGACCTCAATCAGGATTTGATCTGGCAGTCCAAGGGGGAGGTCACCCCCTTCGGCTTCCAGGTCGAACTCCGCGTCCCGTACAAGAGCATCCGCTTCCGGTCGGGCGGCCCCCTCACCTGGGGGATCAACGTCATCCGGCAGACGCAGCGCAACAACTACACCGACACCTGGACCGTCACGAGCCGAGGCGTCAACTCCTTCCTGAACCAGTCGGGGCGCCTCGTCGGCCTCCGCGACCTGCGGCGCGGGCTCGTGCTCGACCTCACCCCGGTCGTCACCTCGTCGGTCTCCGGTGCGCCCGATGCGTCCGATGCCTGGACCTACGGGCAGGTCACCCAGTACGGCGGCGATGTCCGCTGGGGGGTGACGCCGAGCCTGACGCTCAACGCGACGATCAACCCCGACTTCTCGCAGGTGGAGGCCGACGCGGGGCAGATCCCCGGCGATGTCCGCTTCGCGGTGAACTTCCCCGAGCTGCGCCCCTTCTTCGTGGAAGGGAACGAGCAGATCGACACCCCGAACCAGCTCGTCTACACGCGCCGCATCGTGCAGCCGGTGGCGGCGGCCAAGCTCACCGGCAAGGTCTCGCGCTTCGACGTGGGGCTCCTCTCCGCGGTCGACAACGCCAAGTACTCGGCGACGGGCAGCGACCAGCCGCTCTTCAACATCCTCCGCCTCCGCCGTGACGTCGGGACGCAGAGCAACATCGGCTTCACCCTCACCGATCGCCGCGAAGGGGCCGATTACAACCAGCTGATCAACACCGACGGCCGCTTCATCCTCAAGAATGCGTATCAGGCCTCGTACCAGGTGGCGCACGGCCGCACGCGCACCGGGACGACGACGCAGGACGGCTCGATCTGGGAGGCGTCGTTCGACCGCACGGGGCGCAGCTGGGGCTTCCGCAACTCGATCGAGGGCGTGAGTCCGGGGCTCGTCTCGCGGGTGGGCTTCGTGCCGCGCACCGACTACGTGCAGACGCAGCTCAACCAGCGCTACACCTGGTACGGTGCGCGCGGGGCGCGGGTGGAGCAGGTGATGACCTTCCTCTCCGCCAACAGCACTTGGGCGTACCGGAACTTCTTCGATCAGGATCGCCCGCTCGAGACGCGTGCCTCGCTCTTCGCGAGCCTGCAGCTCCGTGGCGGGTGGAACCTCAGTCTCACGCCGGCGCTCGAAGGCTTCGGGTTCCTCCCGTCGCAGTACGAGCGCTACTACGTGGAGCGCCGCATGGGGGGCGTGGTGACGGACACCGCGAAGTACACGCCGACGGGGCGCGTGCAGGGACGGCAGCTCAACCTCCGCGTGACGACGCCGCAGTTCCGGCGCTTCGGCTTCTCGGCGGGCGGCACGGTCGCACGGGACGCCGAGTTCCTCGAAGGGGCGGGGGCGGACCGCTTCGATTACAACGTCGGGCTCGACCTGCGCCCCACGCCGCAGCTCCGGATGAACGTGACGATGTTGCACCAGGAGTTCCGCCGCGTGCGTGACGGCTCGGTGATCCTCAAGACGGACATCCCGCGCTTCCGGATGGAGTACCAGCTCTCGCG
>JARIFA010000047.1 GCA_031127075.1 Gemmatimonadota bacterium
TGGCGACGGGGCGCGCTGAGGTGATGGTGGATCCGATCATGAACCCGTGGGACGCCGCCTGCTTCCAGCCGATCATCGAGGAGGCGGGGGGCGTCTTCACCGATCTCACTGGGCGACGCACCGCCTTCGGCGGGCAGGTGATCGCCACGAACGCCGCGGTCGCCGCGGTCGCGAGGGCTTCGTTCGATGCGTGACCTGGACGCGCTGGACTTCACGAAGGGGAATGGGCTCATCACCGTCGTGACACAGGACCACCTGACGGGGGCGGTGCTGATGGTCGCACACGCCGACCGTGAGGCGCTCACGCGCACGCTCGAGACGGGGGAGATGCACTATCGCTCCCGCACGCGCGGGCTCTGGCACAAGGGCGCGACGAGTGGGCACGTGCAGCGCGTCGTCTCGCTCACCGCCGACTGCGATGGAGATGCGGTGCTCGCGCGGGTGTGGGTGGCGGGACCGGCGTGCCATACCGGGGCGGTGAGTTGCTTCGAGCGGGCGGACGGCGGCGCGTCGGACGCGGGGAGTGACGCGCGCGACGGTGGGGCTGGCGCCGTGGCGGCCGACGCGGTGGCGCGGCTCGATGCCACGATCGTGGCACGGATGGCGGCCCCGACGGCGCCGGGCTACACGCGGCGCCTCCTCGACGACCGAAATCTCCGACTCAAGAAGCTCGGGGAGGAGACGGGGGAGCTGATCGCCGCCTGCGCGGACGGCGACGCCCCGCGCGCCGCGGAGGAGACGGCCGACCTGCTCTACCACGCGCTGGTGGCGCTGCGCGCCGCCGGAGGGAGCTGGGATGATGTGCGGCGCGCGCTCGATCGGCGCGCCGTGTCGGCTCACGAGCCCCCTCAGCAGGCCGTATCTTCGGGAGTGCGGCGTGAGACGCCTCGCCCCCCCTGACGCGGACGGCAAGAGATGGCCACTGGCTTTGAGACCCTGCTCCCGCGCTGGCTGCTGCGCGCGGGTATCGCGTCGAATGATCCGCCAAGGGATGTGGCCGGCAAGGAGGCGATGAACGTCTGCGTCTTGCTCGGCGTGCTGTTCGTCGCCCTCCCATACGGGCTCGCGGGTCTGTGGTGGGGGCTGCCGAACTACATCTGGTTCGCCGGGATCATCGCGATCTGGCACGTGGGGTTGCTCGCTGCCGTGGTCTGGACCTCCACCCAGCCTGACCCCAACAAGGTCCATCGCGTCCTATCTCGGATCATCCCGTACGGGATCGTCGTGATTTACATCCCGGTGACCACCTGGCTGCTCGGACCGGGGCGCACGGCAGGGTTCCCGCAGATCTGGGCCTTCCTGGTGGTCCCCTTCGCCTTCCTCGTCTACGATGAGATGCGCGAGGCGTGGTTGCTGGTGGCGTTCATGATTGCCGCTGTCGTGTTCCAAGAATCGGTAATCGTGCCGGGCCTCCTTGGAGTCCGGCTCGGTCCACCCGGCTTCGTCAACGCGATGCGCGTCTTCGACTGGTTCGCCTTCACCGGCATCTTCGGGTACACCCTCGCCCTGCACCGCCGGGAGATGGACAAGGCGTCGCGGGCGGTGCAGGCCGAATTCGCCGAGCGGACGGCGATGGTGGAATCCCTCCGCGTGGCGAATGCGCGCGCCGAGTCGGCGGTCGCAGCGAAGGGGGAGTTCCTCGCGTCGATGAGTCACGAGATCCGAACGCCGATGAACGCCATCGTCGGGATGTCCCATCTGACCCTCGCGACACAGCTCACCGAGACACAACGCAACTACGTCGAGCGGACACGGGCCGCCGCGAGCCATCTGGTCGGCCTCATCAATAACCTGCTGGACCACTCGCGGTTCGAAGCGAGCGGCTTGGCGCTCGATATCATCGACTTCCGCCTCGACGACGTGCTCGGCAACCTCGTGAATGTCACGGAGGTGCTCGCGCGCCGGCAGGGGATCGAACTCATCGTGCATGTGGCGCCGGACGTTCCGCCGCAGCTCCGCGGGGATCCGCTCCGAGTGGGACAGATCCTCCTGAACCTCGCGGCGAATGCGGTGAAGTTCACGCCGACCGGCGAGGTGGTGGTCACTATCAGTGTTGCTGCTCGAACGCCCACAAACATCACGTTGGCGCTGTGCGTGCGTGATACGGGCATCGGGATGGGCGAGGAGGTCCGTCAACAGCTCTTCCAGGCGTTCTCGCAAGGTGACGCCTCCATCCCGCGCCGCTTCGGTGGGTCGGGACTTGGACTCTCGATCGCCCAGCGGTTGGTGGAGGCGATGGGGGGGACGCTTACCGCCGAGAGTGAGGAGGAACGCGGATCGACGTTCCGAGGTACGGTCACACTCGCCATCCCCAAGGGATTCGTGTACCGACCCGACCTGCCGGCGCCCTATGCCCGGGCGCTCATCATCGATGACAACCCCAGTGCGGCGGCGGCCCTCGCGGCGACCTTGCGCGCCGAAGGGGTCACGGCCACGGAGGTGCACAGCGGCCCCGACGCCATCGCGGCGGCGAGTGGACAGCTGTTCGATTGGATCTTTGTCGACGAGGAGCTGGGCGGACAGACCGGCTGGGAGGTCGTTCGGCAACTCAGAACCATCCCGCAGGTGGCCGATACCTCCATCGCCCTCCTCACGCGCACCGCATCACGGCTGCCGGCCGACGCGCTCGCGGGTGCCGGCATCGTCCAGGTGCTGGAGAAACCCTGTCTACGCTCGGCGGTGGCCTCGGCATTGAGCGGGGGCGATAGCTCGTCCACCGCTCCTCGGCTCGGCTGAGACCTCAGAACCCCAGCAGCGTGAAGCGGTTCACCTGCTGCGGGTTTCCGATGTACGTGAACCGAAGTCGCGTCATCCACTGCTGCGCCACCCGTCGCACATCCTCCCCCGTCACCGCCTGTAGCTCTGCGATGAACCGGTCCCCGGCGCGGAAGTCACCGCGGTAGAGCTCGGCGCGCGCCAGGAAGTCGGCCTGGGCCCCCGAGGTCTCATTGTCGAGGAAGTACTCCGTGAGGAACTGCTGGATCAGCGGCGCGAGCGCCTCGGTCTTGATCGTGTAGGTCTGCAGGTTCCGCAGCTCGTCGCGCATGATGCGCAGCGTCTCCTCCGGGCGCGTCGTCGTCACATAGAGCCCGCCGGAGACGAGCGCGCGGTCGCGGAGCCGCGCCTCCACCGCATACGTCAGGTTGCGACGCGAGCGGACCTCGGCAAAGAGTCGGCCAGAGAGAATCGCTGTCGCCACGCGGAGGGCGGGGAGGTCGCTCGAGGCCGCCGGAGGCCCCGACCACCATCCGAGGATGTAGTTGGTGGGGAGGCGCTGGCTGACCACGTGAAGCCCCGAGCCACTCAGGGTGCCGGTCGGCTCCGGGAGGGTCCACTGATAGTCCCCCACCGGGAGCGTGGCGAAGCTGCGGCGCACGAGTCCCTCGAGTGTAGCACGGTCGACATCGCCAACGACCACGAGGAGGAGCCGCGAGCGCACCATCCGTTCGCGGTGGAAGGCGACGAGCTGATCGCGCGTCAGACGACCCACGGAAGCCGCGGTCCCCACCGGCGAGAGCCCATATGGATGGCCGGCGAAGGCGACGCTATCGGCGAGCGATTCGAGGAGCGCGTCAGGATCGTCGGCGACCTGTGCGAGGCCGGCGACGCGCTGCTCGCGCACGAAGGCGACGTCCGCCTCGCGGAGCGTCGGGTTCAGCAGCCGATCGGCGTAGATGCGCCACGCCGGCACGAGCTGCGCGCGCGTGGTGCGGAGGGCGTAGACGGTATAGTCCTCGTGCGGGACGACGCCGATGGCGCTCCCGGTGCGTGCCATCGCGCGCCGGAGGGAATCGCCCGGGAATCCCGTCGTGCCGCGCTCGGTGACCTCGAGGAGCATCGGCTCGATCCCGGCGGTGGCGGGGGTGACGAGTCGGACGCCACCGAGGAGATAGAGGTTGGCGACGACGAGGCCGGTGGTGGTGCGGCGATGGATGACGCGCACGCCGTCGACGTCGAAGCGGGTAGTGCCGGTGTCGGCGGCGCCCGACGCCGCGGCGGGAGCGGTCGGCGTGGCGGCGGGACGCGGCGGCGCCGGGGCGCGCTGCGCACCGAGCAGGGTCGCACCGAGGGCGAGCGCGGCCGCTATGCCGCGCAGCAAGGGTAGGCGGCGCGCGCTCATCGCTCGAGCTCCGCCGCGGTGAGACCGATCGCCGCACGCGCGCCGGTAGGGAGCATCACCCCGGTCACCCGCGGCTTCCCGAGGATGTACTTCCGCGCATACGCCTGCAGCTGCGCCGGCGTCTGCCGCGCCATTTCATCGATGTACCGGAAGTGGTAATCGAGACTCAACACACTCCACCAGAAGCCGATGGTGTGCGCGTTCTCGGATCCACGTTCCGCCCCGAAGGCCGTGGTCACCGCGCGGTTCGCCTTCACCGCCTCGAGCTCGTCCGCGGTGAAGTACCCCGACGTCACCGTCTCGGCGAGCGCCGAATCCAGCACGGCGAGCGCCTCGCGCAGCTTCTCCGGCGCGGTCTGCCCGCTCACGGTGATCGGCCCGACATTCGCAAGCGTGTAGTAGTTCACAAGCACCCCCTGCCAGAGCCCGCTCTCCACGAGCCGACGCTGGAAGCGCGAGGTCGGCTGGTTCAGGATGTCGGAGAAGACGTCGGCGGCGAAGGTCGCAGCCTCATCGGCGCGCGCGCCCGGCCCGTGCCACTGGATCTGCACTGTCGCGGCGTTCACCGGCTCCTCGACGATCACCGCGACGTTCCGGGTGAGCGGATTCACCGCCGGCACCGGCGCCCGCATGAACGGATCGGCGCCGCGCGGCCAGTCGCCGAAGACCGCGCCCGCGAGGCGCACGACGGCCCGAGGATCCACGTCCCCCGTGACGACGAGGGCGCTGTTGTTCGGCACGTAATAGAGGTCGCGGATCGTCCGCATCTGCTCCGGGGTGACGTCCGCGATGACGCCGCGGTCGCCGATGGTGTTCTTGCGGCTCCAGAAATCCCCCCAGAGCACCTGCCCGATTTTCTGGTCCAACCGGAAGAAGGGCGACGACTCGGCCCGGTCGTACTCGCCGAGCACGACGACCTTCTCGCGCGCGAGTTCGTCGGCGCGGAACTGCGCGCCCCGGAGCGCGGCGGAGAGGAAGCGCATCCCCCCTTCGAGGGAGTCGGCGACGACGGTCAGGTAGTAGGTGACCTGCTCCTCGCGCGTGGTGGCGTTGAAGACCGCGCCGAGGTCCGCAGCCCGATCCATGAAGGCGTCTGGCTCGGGGTAGGCGTCGTTCGCCTTGAAGAACATGTGCTCGAAGAGGTGCGCGAGGCCGGCGTACTCCGGGGGCTGCGTGAAGGCGCCGTTCCGCACCACGAGCTCGACGGTGGCGAGCGGGACACCGCGCGCCGGCGCGACGATCACCTCGAGCCCGTTCGGGAGGACCTGCCGGGTGGTCGACCGCTCCAGCTCGGCGCGCTGCGCCCCGAGGGGGAGGACGGCTAGGATCGCCAGCAGGACGACCCCGAGCGCCGACCGGACGCGCCCGCCGCGCGAGCGGGCGGGGGTGCTGCCGCTGGCGAGGGCCCGCGGCGACCGATTGATTTCGCGTATCACTATGGATTCGTCACGTTCGGGTGGGCGGCGCTTGGCGCCGCAGGAGTGTGCGGCGGCCCTGGCACCGGTGCTGGGAGCCGTGCGGCTGCGTTGCGACGAGCCCCTCGCCCCATACACCACGTTCAGGATCGGCGGTCCCGCCGACGTGATGTACGATGCCACGACGGCGGACGAACTCGCCACCGCCATCCGGGCGGCGCGCGCCGCCGACCTCCCCGTCTTTGTCCTCGGCCTCGGCGCCAACATCCTCGTCGGCGACCTCGGGTTCCGGGGCCTCGTCATCCGGAACATCGCCCGCGGCGTGACCGACCTCGGGGGCGGGCGGTTCCGCGCCGAGAGCGGCGTCGTGGTCGGCGACCTCATCCGGGAGACCGTCGCGGCGGGGTGGAGCGGCCTCGAGCACTACATCGGGATCCCGAGCACCGTCGGCGGCGCGGTCTGGCAGAACCTCCACTTCCTCTCCCCCGCCCCGGCGCGTGAGCGCACGATGTTCATCGCGGAGACGGTGGAAGCCGTCGAACTGCTGGGCGCCGGGGACGGGGTCCAGACCGTCAGCGGCGACGCGATGGGATTCGGGTACGACATCTCGCGGCTCCACGGCGGCACGGAGATCGCCCTCGCGGTCACCTTCGGGCTCGCCCCGGGCGACCCGGCGGTGATGCATCGCGTGATGCAGGAGAACCTCTCGTGGCGCGGCTCGCGGCATCCGTGGCTCGAGCATCACCCCAGCGCGGGGTCGATCTTCAAGAAGATCGAAGGCGTCGGCGCGGGGCGGCTCATCGACCAGTGTGGCTTGAAGGGGTTCCGCATCGGGGGCGCGCAGATCTCCCACATCCACGCGAACATCCTCGTGAACCTCGGCGGCGCGACCGCGGCTGACGTGCGCGCGCTCATCAGCCACGCGCAGCGCGCGGTGGCGGAGCGGTTCGATCAGTATCTGGAGCCGGAGATCGGGTTCATCGGGGAGTTTTAGAGTCGCTGCCCGAACTCCACGACCCAACGCAGCTTCCCCGCCTGCCCGATCGGGCGCGCTACGCCGACCCCGATAGCACCACCGAACATCCGTAGCGTGAGGCTGGCCGAGGCGCGCGGATCTCCCGTCGCCTCGGAGCCGAGCTGCGTCACCGTCGCCGCGGCAGTCGCGTTCGACGCACGGGTCCACCCCGCCTGCACGCCGAGCGCGAGGGCGGGCGCGGCCGGCGGGAGCCAGAGCCGGTCGGTGACGTAGATCGGCGCCCGCCAGACCGGGAGCGAATACGACAGCCAGCTGCGCCAGACGGCGGCCTGATCCCCTGCGAACTGCTTGTAGCCGTAGCCGGGGAGATTCTGCTGCTGACCGAGCTCGAAGAACTGCTGCGGCGGCGCCTCAGGTGACGCGACGCCGAAGTCGAGCCGGGACGCGACGATGAACGAGCCCGGGTTCGCACGGGCGGTGAGACGTACCTCAGCGCGCTGATAGGTGAGTTCGCCGTCACCGCGCTCGTAGTGCAGCCGCGCGCCGAGGCCGGGGCGCAGGTACTCAAGCGAGATGTCGGGACGCAGGTCGAGGGTCAGCATCGTGCGTCGATAGCGCCCGCTCGTCGCCGCGCGGTTCGGGAGGAAGTCATCGCCGAAGAGCCCTTGATCCACACTCGGCGTGACCGCGCGGTCACGCGCAAACCCAGTTTCGACTCGGAGCTGTCCGCCGCGGCGCTCCCCGAGGAAGCGGAGCCACTGCACCGTCGCGGTCTGACGATCCACATAGTCGTATGGATCGCGCCCGAAGACGGCGCCGAGGGTGGTCCCTGAGTCGAACGGATTCCGGAAATCGTTCGTGAGATCGAGCGAGCGCTGGAGGCGGAGACTCCACTGCGATACCTCGCGGCGACGCTCGGCGACGAGCCGGCCGCGTACCGTCCGCTCGCCGATCGCGTACCCACCGGCTGCGCGCAGGGTGACCCCAGGGGCCGCGTCGCGGAGGCGAATCACGCCACCGATGCCGACGAAGAGCCCTTCGATGCGATTGAATCGCGCGACATCGCCAAAGCGTTCCGTCTCGATCGTGGCGCGCGGCGGGCCGCCAGGGCGCAAGCGATTCGGTGCGACGTCGTCGAAGTCCTCGACGCGCGTCTCCGTGGAGAGCGCACCGAGCGGCGCCGTCCAGGCGCGGAAGGCATCAAGGGAATCGGGGGCATCTACGATCAACCGGAAGGGGCGCACGGCGAGGGTGTCATCAGCCGCGCCGACGGTGACGCCCGCCGGGGCCGCGGTAATGGTCCGGTCGATGACCTTCGTGACGATCCGGAAGACGGCGCGCGACTCGCCGAGCATCGCCGAGCTGGCCTGCACCTCGAAGCGCTGATACGCGGGAAGCCAATAGCTGCCATCGACCTCGGCGTTGACCGCCTCCACGTACGCGATCCCCTCCGGCCGGCCGGCGCGGAGGAGGCCGAGCATCGGGTCGGGGGGTTGCACGACGGCGAAGGAGCCACGGAGCCGGACGAGGGCGCCGCGCGAGGCGTCGAGGTCGAGATCGCCGACGAAGACGACGCTCCCCGCGGGCACGTCGGGGCGGAGCGCGACGGTGAGCCGGACGATCGGCACCTCGCGCGTAGGGGTCCGCAGAATCTGGACCGTGTCGCCCCCGGTGAACGTGTAGTAGCGCGCACGGTCGGTGGCGAGCGGATGCACCGCGTAGAGCGGGTCGCGCCCCTGGCGTTGCTGACGTCGTCGCCCCGCCTCCGCGGTGTCGCGCCCGAAGAGGAGGGCGAGGCGATTGCCGTACAGCGACGGGATGATCCACCCGGAGCGGAAGAAGCCGATCGTCGCGACGTTCGTGCCGAGGGCCTGTGTGCGGTAGCCGATGATGCGCTGCGCGTAGGCACCGGTCCGGTCCCAGGTGAGCTCGCTCGCCACCTGCTCGAGTGACACCGCCATCTCCATCCCCTCGGCGCGCCGATTCCCGATCGAGATCTCGCTCTCGAGGCGCGCCCGGTAGCCGCCGAGGGTGGGCGGGACGCGTCGGTTCAGCTCGGCGGCGGCCTCGACGAGCGCCTGCACCGCGGCGGACTCCTGCGCCCCGGCGGGCGCGAGGGCCAGCGCCGCGAGGAGGGGACGCAGTCGGTGCAGGAGGTTCGACGCCATGGGTCTTAGGATTCTACCCTGCCGCGCTTGCTTGTGACGCCCGGGATTCGCGAGGATTCCGTCCGACCGCTCCCCACCCGACCCGATGCGCCACGACTACACCTTCATCGCCGACACCGATTCCCTCGACGCGTTCCGTCGCCTCCGCGCTGGCTGGGCAGGGTGGGCGCTGGTGGACGGCGAGTTCCACGTCCGGCTCCGCGAGGGGGGGACGGTGCGCGCGCATCTCGACCGCACCGAGGCGGAACCGGGATTCGAGATCAGCTGCCTCGTCGCCGACTGGTGGCCCGACGTCGGGACCGTCCCGGCGCGCGATTCCAGCTTCACCTCCGATGCGAACGAGGTGTTGGTCTTCCGCGGCGTCACTTGGCTCGAAGGGCGCCCCGACCTCGGCCCCGATCATACCATCCAGTACAGCGCCATCCCTGGCTACGAGCTGCCGGAGACGGCGCGCGCGAAGTGTGATTTCACCGACGCGCTGGCGATTGTCGCGGGCGACCAGGTGCTCGTGGTGCGGCAGGCGTTGAAGCCGGGCCACCTCGAGGTGGTGGAGGCGGCGGACGAGGTGGCGCGCTTCCTGGAGCTGCGCGGAGTACGATGAACGGGATCGGACGCGCGCACCGACGCGCGCGCCGTCCCTGATGCGCTACGCGGGCCCGGTCGGCGAGCCGTGATCGCGCCCGCGATCCGCCACCCAGCTCCAGACCCCGCCGCCGAGCAGGATCAGGAAGATCACCCCGAGCAGGTAGAGATTCGCGTCCTCCCCGAGCCACCCGCGCACGCGCTCGCCCAGGAGCATCTTCACGCCCACGAGGGTGAGCACGAGCGCCAACGACACCTTGAGATGGCGGAAGCGCGCGATGAGTCCCGCGAGCCCGAAGTAGAGCGACCGCAGACAGAGGATCGCGAAGACGTTCGAGGTGAAGACGAGGAACGGGTCCGCGGTGATCGCGAAGATTGCCGGGATGCTGTCGACCGCGAAGATCAGGTCCGTCGTCTCGACGAGGACGAGCGCGACGGCGAGCGGGGTGAGCACGGTGCGCCCGTCGAGCGTCACGCGGAAGCGCTCGCCATGGAACTGGTCGGTGACCGGGAAATGCCGCCGCAGCCATCGGGTGACCCAGCTCTCGACCTGCGCCTCCTCCGCCGCTTCGTCCGCGAAGAGCATCCGAAGGCCGGTGATCACAAGGAAGGCGCCGAAGATGAGGAGCACCCAGTGGTAGCGCGCCACGAGGCCCGCCCCGATGCCGATCATCAGGCCGCGCATCACGAGGGCGCCGAGGATCCCCCAGAAGAGCACCCGATGCTGGTACATCAACGGCACCTTGAGGTGCTCGAAGATCAGCGCGATCACGAAGACGTTGTCCATCGAGAGGCTGAGCTCCACCACGTACCCGGTGAGGAACTTCAGCATCGCCGTGCGCCCGTCGTTGATCACGCCGTCGACGGCATCCACGTGCGCGCCGAGGCCGAGCCAGTGCGCGTCATAGCCGACGCGAAGCGCCACCGCGAAAAGACCGGCGAGGACGACGGTCCCGGCGGTGAAGACCAGTGCCTCCCGGAGCGTCGGTGCGTGCGACTGCTTGTTGAAGACGCCGAGGTCGAGCGCGAGGATCACGCCGACGAGGAGGAGGAAACCACCCCAAGCCCAAATCACGTGCCACGCTCCGCCGCGACCCACGCGGTCCAATCTGACTCGGCGACGCCGAGGGTGAGTTTCCCACCCCAACGGGTGAGCGGGTGCGTGAGGAGGAGTGGTTCCTCCGTCAGCAGGGTGAGCCAGCGCTCGTCGGAGAGGCGCGAGGCGCCGAGCCCGAGGTCCTGGTAGCGCTTGCTCGTCTTATCGATGAGGGCGGTGAGCCCGAACTTCTGCACGAAACGCTGGAGCTCACCCTTGCTCGCAGCGCGCTCCTTGAGGTCGACGAAGTGCACCTTCACGCGCCGCTCGCTCCAGAAGCGGAGGGCGCGGCGGGTGTCCTGGCTCTTCTGGGTGCCGAAGATCTGGACTTCCACTCGAGGCTGAAGGCTGAAGGCTTGAAGCGAACGACACGAACGGGAACCGTCGGTGCGCCGTTAGAATCTATCAAGTCGATGTCCACCTCCATTCATCCCCCATTCCGCCCCGCCTGGTGGCTCCCGGGTCCGCACCTCCCCACGGTGTTCGGGAAGCTCGCGCGTCGCCTCCCGCCGGCACACACCCGGGTGGAGCGATGGGAGATGCCCGACGGGGCGTCGGTCTCCGTCGCACGGCTCGACGGGCGGACCACCGACGCCCCGGTCCTCACCGTCTTCCACGGGCTCGAGGGGACGGTTCGATCGAATTACGCGCAGGGGCTGATGCACCAGGCCCGCACCCGCGGATGGGGAGCGGCTCTCCTCGTCTTCCGCACCTGTGACGGGCGCATCCCCGAGCGGCCGCGGCTCTACCACTCCGGCGAGACGCGGGACGCCGACGCCTTCTTCCGTCGCCTCATCGCTGAACGACCCGGCCGGCCGATCGTTGCCACCGGGATCTCCCTCGGCGCGAACGTCCTCTGCAAATGGCTCGGCGAGCAGGGCGCGCAGATCCCGGCAGAGATCCGCCGGGCCGCAGCGATCTCCACGCCGTTCGATCTCGCCGCCGGAAGCCGACACCTCGAGCGCGGGTTCTCACAGGTATATGTCTGGCACTTCGTGCGGACGCTGCGACGGAAGGCGGCGGAGACGCTGGTGCGACACCCCTCGCTTCCCGTGGATGCGGCGCGCGTGGCGGCCTCGCGAAGCTTCTGGGAGTTCGACGATGCCTTCACCGGCCCTGCGCACGGCTTCGCCGGCGCCGACGACTACTACACACGCTCGAGCTCGCTCGGCTTCCTCGGCGGGATCCGCGTACCGACACTGCTCTTCTCCGCGGTCGACGATCCCTTCCTCCCGGCGCAGGTCCTCGACGAGGTCCGGGCCGCGGCGCGCGAGAACCCGCACCTGACCACCGACTTCACCTCCCGTGGCGGCCATGTGGGGTGGGTGAGCGGCGCCCCGTGGCGGCCGGAGTACTATATGGAAGGGCGTATCGCCCACTGGCTGGACCAACTTCTCTGAGGCATCCGATGCGCATCCCCACCACCGGTCTCGTCATCCTCGCGCTCTCGGGCGCGCTCCTCGCCGCGCGGTCGGCCTCGTCACCGGTCGAGGCCGCGGAGCCGACGTTCCGCGCCGATGCGGTGGTACAACCCGGCCGTACCATCGCGGCCGGCGCCGCCGACGCTGCCGCGCGGATCCAGAACTCCCCGCGCCACGCCGAGTGGGCGATGATCCCGACCGCGACGGGGAGCCGCGATTCGATCGCCGCCTGGGTCGTCTATCCGGAGGTGAACCGGAACGCGCCGGTCGTCGTGGTGATCCACGAGATCTTCGGGCTCTCGACCTGGGTGCGCGCGGTGGCGGACCAGCTCGCGGCGGAGGGGTACATCGCGATCGCGCCCGACCTCCTCTCGATAGAACGCGGGGGCGCGACGACCGATTCGCTCGCGTACGACCAGGCGCGCACCCTCATCCGGAACGTCACGCCGGACAAGATGAATGCGATGGTGCGCGCGGTGGCGAATTACGGGATGTCGCTGCCAGCGGCGGTGCGGCGGTACGGTGTGGTCGGCTACTGCTGGGGCGGGACGGCATCGTTCAACCATGCCGTCTTCGGTGCGCCGGAGCTCGGCGGCGCGGTGGTCTACTACGGATCGTCGCCGGCGGCCACGGAGATCGCGAAGGTGAAGGTCCCGGTGCTCGGATTGTATGGCGGGAACGACCAGCGCGTGAACGCGACGATCGCGTCGGCCGACTCCACGATGCGCGCGATCGGCGGGCGCTTCACGAGCAAGGTCTACGAGGGGGCGGGGCACGGCTTCCTGCGGGCGCAGGAGCAGCCGGCGAACCTCACGGCGTCACAGCAGGCGTGGCCGGAGACGGTGGCGTTCTTCCGCGAGGTGCTGCGGGGTGGGGCAGCGCGGCGCACCCCGCGGTGAGGGTGATGCGAGCGCGCGTCAGAACCCGCGCGTGACCTTCACCCCTCGCGTTCCGCCGTCGCCCAAAGCGCCAACCACGCCGGCCAGTTCCCGCTGAGCTCGAAGAAGTCGTCGAAGTAGACGAGCCCCTCTTCTTCGAGAGCCGCGACCAGCTCCTGCAGCGCCGCCTCGTCGTAGACCGGCCCGACGGCAATCAGATCCCCTTCCACGCGGAACTCATCCGCGGTGAGGGTCAGCCACCGGTCGATGGCGGCACGGGTGAGCTGGGCAGCCTCGAACGCCGAACGGCGGATGAGGAGGGTCGGGGCGGTGGTGGGGACCTTGAGCGGCATGCCTAGAACTTACATTCCGGGATGACCGCGTTCGACGTCATCGTGATCGGCGGGGGGCACGCCGGCACCGAGGCTGCCGTCGCGGCGGGGCGCCGAGGCGCCCGGGTGGCGCTCCTCACCACCTCGCTCGAGACCATCGGCCAGCTCTCCTGCAATCCCGCGATGGGCGGGGTCGCCAAGGGGACTGTCATCCGTGAGATCGACGCGCTCGGGGGCGTGATGGGACGCGCGACCGACCTCGCGACCATCCAGTTCCGGATGCTGAACCGCGGGAAGGGCCCCGCCGTCTGGGCCCCGCGCGCCCAGGCCGACCGCGGCCTCTATCGGCGCGCCGTCCGGCAGCTCGTCGAGGCCCAGCCGAACGTCGTCACCCTGCAGGGGACCGCCGCGCGGCTCCTCCTCGGCTCGAACGGCCGCATCGAGGGAGTGGAGACCACCGAGGGCCGCCGCGTCGACGCGCGCGCGGTGGTCATCACCACCGGGACCTTCCTCCGCGGCCGCATCCATATCGGGACCACCCTGAGCACCCCGGGCGGTCGTGCCGGCGAGGCCGCGACCACGACACTCGCGGAACAGTTCGCGGAGCTCGCGCTCGCGACGGCACGCTTCAAGACGGGAACACCACCGCGAATCGACGGCCGCTCCGTCGCCCTCGACCGGCTCGAGCCTCAGGGGAGCGAGATCGAGGATTTCGACTTCTCCTGGTCGTCCTTCTGGGAGACGCCACGCCGCGTGGGCACGCGCACGCGCCACCCCGAACAGGTGGCGTGCTGGATCACCTACGTGGAAGAAGCCGCGAAAGCCGTGGTGCAGACGCGGCTCGGAGAGTCGGCGATGTACGGCGGCGCGATCGGGTCGCGCGGCCCGCGGTACTGCCCGAGCATCGAGGACAAGATCCTGCGGTTCGCCGACGCGCCGCGGCATATGCTCTACCTCGAACCCGAGGGGCTCGATACGCACGAGCTCTACGTGAACGGACTCTCGACCTCGCTCCCGGTAGAGGCGCAGCTCGCGCTGCTGCACGCGATCCCCGGGCTCGAGCAGGCGGTGATGACGCGCCCCGGCTACGCGATCGAGTACGACTATGTGCCGCCGACGCAGCTGCATCCCACCCTCGCGACGCGCGCGGTGCCAGGACTCTTCCTCGCAGGCCAGATCAACGGCACCACTGGCTATGAGGAGGCGGGCGGGCAGGGGGTGATCGCCGGTCTCAACGCCGCGGCGCACGCGCTCGAGGCGGCGCCCGTCGTGCTGGGGCGGGAGACATCGTACATCGGCGTCCTCGTCGACGATCTCGTGACACGCGGCGTGGATGAGCCCTACCGGCTCTTCACGTCGCGGTCGGAGTTCCGGCTCACGGTCCGGCAGGACAACGCGATGGGGCGGCTCTTCCCGACTGCGGAGGCCCTCGGCCTCTTCGCCGGTGTGGAGCGGGCGCGCGGGGACCGGCGTCTCGCGGACGAGGCGGAGGCGATGGCGCTCGCCCACCGCACGAGCGTGACGCCGACCGCGGCCGCACCGGTGCTCGCCGCGGTCGGTGAGCGCGCGCTGGCGCATGCGATGCCGATCGTCGAGGTCGCGAAGCGGCAGAAGGTCGCGCTGCAGCCGCTCTTCGAGGCGATGGCCGTCGGCGACGATTTGAGCCGCGAGGCGGTGCGCGCGGCCGACCTCGAGATCAAGTACGCCGGCTATTTCGCCCGTGAGCGCACCGCCGCCGCGCGGCTCCAGCGGATGGGCGAGGTCCCGCTCCCTGAGGACGCGGCATATCTGGCGATGCGTTCATTGAGCGTGGAGGCGCGGCAGAAGCTCGCCGCGCGCCGGCCCGCGACGTTGGCGCAGGCGGCGAGCATCCCCGGGGTGAGCCCGGCGGATCTACAGAACCTGGTGCTGGAGATGGAGCGCCACCGGCTGCCCCGGGTATCATCGCGCGAGTGAGCCGCAACGGGGCCATCCGGTCCTGGTGCCCCATCCCCGTGTCGGTCGTCACCCGTCGGATCATGCGCCCCGCGCGCGAACACAATTAGTATCACATCGCTACTAAAAGGAGCCACCGATGCGCCGCGTCCTCCCGCTGACCCTCCTCGCAATCGCCACCGCCCTGCCAACGTGGCTCAGCGCGCAGGGGGCGACCCCGCCCGGTGCCCCGCGCCCGCATCCCGTGCCGATGCCGCAGGGCCAGATCGTCGTGAGCGCCACCGAGGAGATCGAGGTCACCCCCGACCGCGCCGGCCTCACTCTCGCCATCGAGACCCGGGCCCGGACCGCGGCGCAGGCCGGGAGCGACAATGCCCGGATCCAGACCGCGATCCTCGACACCCTGGCAAAACTCGGCGTCCCCGCCGCACAGATTCAGACCGTCGGGGTGAGTGTGCAGCCGGAATACGAGTACCCGAGCCAAGGGGGCCGCCCGACCATCACCGGGTACGTAGCGCGGAACGGTGTCCGGGTGGAGCTCAGGCGGATCACGCTCGTCGGCACGGTGATCGACGCCGGCCTCGCCAAGGGCGCAAACCAGGTGGATGGGCTGCATTTCTTCGCCTCGACCACGGAACAGGTGCGGCGGGACGCACTCCGGGCGGCGGTACAGCGGGCGCGGCGGGACGCCGACGCGATGGCGATGGCGGCGGGCGGGATGATCACCGGGGTCATCGAGCTCACGACGGGCGCTCCGGTCACTCCCCAGATGGAATTCGGGCCCCAGTTGATGATGGCCCGGGGCGCGGCGGTCGCCGACACCCTGACCCCGATCGAGGCAGGGACGATCAAGGTCGTCGTGACAGTGACGGCGAGGTT
>JARIFA010000048.1 GCA_031127075.1 Gemmatimonadota bacterium
CCGATCCGCTCTTCGCCGGGGTGACCCTCCCGCCGCGGCCGGCGGGCGGTCAGGCGCAGATGATGAATACGAAGTCGCTCGTCATCTACGGGACGGGGCGCTCCGGCGGCGTCCCGAACACCAAGCCGATGCTCTTCGCCGTCGACAAGGCGACGGGTCGTCAGGTCGGCGCGGTGGAGATCCCCGACCGGACGACCGCGGTCCCGATGACCTTCCTGCACAAGGGGAAGCAGTACATCGTCTTCGCGACGGGGGCGGGGAGCAACACGAGCCTGGTGGCGATGAAGTTGCCTTAATGCTGAAGGCTGGAAGCTGAAGGTTGGAAGTGAAACGACGGAGCGGGGTGGCACCACCGGGTGCGCTCCGCTCCGTCGTTGCTTCCAGCCTCGAGCCACCAGCCTCCAGCCTCCAGCCTCCAGCAGCTATTGGATGAATTTCCAAGCGGCGCGATGATCCCGCTTGAGCTCCGTCCCCATCAGTCTCGCCCTCACCATCTCGATCGGCATCCGCCCGCCCTGCATGATGGCATCGTGGAAATCACGGTTCGTCATCCGGCCCGACTGCACCAGCTCGCGGTGCAGCGACCGAATCTGCAGCCCGCCGATCATATACCCTGCCTGATACAGCGGTGAGTAGGTGCCGTTGAACGAGCGCCGCACCTCGGCCTCCGCGTTCGCGCGCTCGTGCCCGACGCGCGTGACGAGGAAGTCGACCGCCTCCTGCGGCGTCATCTGCCCCAGATGCACCTTGAGCGAGAAGATGATCCGCGCGAGGCGGTGCGAGCGCCAGAAGAGCATCCCCATCCGGTCCTGCGGCGTCTTCGGGAAGCCGAGGTCCCAGAGGAGCATCTCCCAGTAGAGGGACCACCCCTCCGTCCAGAAGGGCGTGCCGAAGAGGTTGCGGTGCGTGTTGTACCGCGCCGTCATGTACCCCTGCAGATGATGCCCGGGGATGAGCTCGTGGTGCACGGTCGCCATCGAGAAGTGCGGATTGTTTCCACGCATGCTCATCAGCTTGTCGTCGTGCGCCATCGAGTCGGTCGGGTACGAGACCTGGATGATCTCCCCGCCGAGGAAGAACGGTGATACCAGCTGCTGCCGCGGCGACATCATCTCCATGCGCCACACCTCGTCGGCGAGGGGCGGCACGGTGATCAGGTCCCGCTCCGTGATGAAGGCGACGGCCTCGCGCGCGAGTCGACGCACGAGCTCCGGCTGCTCGCCGGGCGGCACGTACGCCTGCTTCACCGCCTCGAGGGCCGCGCGCCAATCCTCGCCGAACCCCATCTCGCGCGAGGCCTTCTTCTGCTCCGCCTCGATCCACGCGAACTCACGCTCCGCGAGGGCGATGAGGTCCTGCGGGGTGTAGGCGATCATCTCAGCGCGGAGGTCCTGCGCCAGCCCCTCGGCCCCGATCGGATCACCGATGATCGGCTCCTCCTCCCCCGCCTTCTGCCCGACGACCACCTCGCGGATCGCCGTGGCGTAGCGGGTCATCGCCGTCCCGACACGCCGATACGGGTCCGCCGTCCACCAGGTGAAGACGGGGTCGTAGCCGCTGGAGAAGCGGTTCCAGTCCCGGAGCGTCGTGGTGAGCTCGTCGAGGTAGGCGATGGTGCGGAGGCCGACGATGCGGTCCGCCCGGGTGGCGCTCCCCGCGGGCCGCGCCCGGATGGCGCGCGTGAGGCTGTCGAGCTGCGCCGCCATCGCCGCGAGCGCCTTCGCCGACCCCTGCGGGTCGACGCGCTCGAAGCGCCGACGGGCCTCCTCGAATCCCGTGATCGTCGCCGCGAACGGCACGTACGGCGCCATCTCGCGCGTCAGACGCTCCTCGCGCCCGAGCTGGTCGAGGTCCGCCTGCACCCGGGTCGCCAGAAGCAGGTGATCGATCTTCCCCTCCTGACTCAACGCGGCGAAATCGACGCGCGCGAGCCGCTGCTGCCACTCCGTGTGAAACCGCGCGAAGCGCGCCCGCCGCGCCGGGGAGTACTCCACCGTCCACCGGCGGCCGAGGGCCGCGCGGTCGGTGCTGTACAACGCGATCGTATCCCGTAGCTCGCTCGCCCCGACGGGGATCGGCCGGCTCCGCTCGTACCGCTTCAGCGCGCGCGGCCCCACCTCGGCGCCGTAGATGGTCCCGTCGCGGGCCACCGCGACGCCCTCGGCGGCGCTCGTCCCGCGTGTCGAGGTCACCGGATCGGGGATGAACGCCGTGACCGCGCCGGTGCGGGCGCTCCCAATCCGGATCCCACGCTGCCAGCCGGTGCGCGACGGCTCGATGGACCCCGACTCCGAGTCCGCCACGTAGATCGTGTCGTCCGCGTCGATCCAGATCCCGCTCGCGCGGGAGAACTGGTACCAGGTGTCGAGCAGCCGGCCATCCTGCGAAAGGATCTGGATCCGGTTGTTGGTGCGGTCCCCGACGAAGAGTCGGCCTTGACTGTCGAAGGCGAGCGCGTGCGGCTGATCGAACTCGAGCGGCCCCGTCCCCTTCTTCCCCCAGCTCGCGAGGAAGCGCCCCGCGCGATCGAACTTGAGGATCCGCGCGTTCGCGGTCGGCCCCGACGCATGGCCTTCCGCCACATAGATGTCGCCGTTCGGCGCCGTGATCACCGCGTTGGGCTGGAAGAAGTAGCCGGGCTCGCGCGCACCGCCGTCCGTGCCGAGCCGCAGCAGCACCTGCCCCGTTGGCGAGAACTTGATCACCTGATGGCCGAAGACCCGGGCCGGTTCGGCGGCCGCCGGCTCGCCCGGGCGCGTCGCTGGACGATTATCCCGACCGTCCACGACCCAGACATTCCCCTCGCGGTCGACGTGGATCCCGTGGGGCCAGTTGATCATCCCCTTCCCAAAGGATCGCACAAGACGACCGGTGCGGTCGAAGAGAAGGATCGGGTCGAGCTCGGATCCGACGCAGCTGTTCTGGCCGCACCGCTCGGCCACCCAGACGCTGACGCCGTCACGATCGATGGCGACGGCGCTCGTCGAGCCCCAGACGCGTCCCACGGGGAGCTGCGCCCATCCCTCAACAGTGCGATAGGGATTCGGCCGATCGTTGACGCCCGGCATATCGGCGGAGCCGCCGAGCTGCGCACCGAGGGGCGCGGTGGCGAGGATCGCGAGGGTCACCCCCGTCGCGATGCACCACGAGGCGAGAGACCGCGTGGCGAGAGGCCTCCGAGTGACCGGCGATGCGGTGATGGTGCGCATGCTCATTCCTCCTCCCACCGGCTCGGCGCGTTCGGATCGTATTCCGCCGTGGGGAGCCGGAACGCTTCGGCGATGACCGCGTCGCCCGGTTCACCGATGACCCGCGATGCCACGTACTCGCCCATCACGATGGAGAACTTGAACCCCTCGGCCTGGCCCACGCCGGCGAGCCAGGCGTTGTCGGCGCCGGGGAGGCGATCGACGATGAAGTTGCGGTTCACGCTGCTCTCGTAGTGGCAGGATCGCGTCTCGACGATCGGTGCGTCAGCGAGCGCGGGGAAGTGCTTCTGCAGCACGCGCCGCGAGCCATCGATCCGCTCCTGCGACGACCAGCGCGGACTGAGGTCGGGATCCTGCAGGCGCGGGTCGGGGGCGACCGGTGCCGGGGGCGGCGGCGGCGCCTCGTCGTCGTCGCGCGGCGGCGCGGGCGGTGCGAAGGCGCCACGCACGCGGAAGCCGCGGTTGTCGATCGGATGGGAGGGCCAACCCGTGACGCCGGGGACGTTCCAGCTCGGGATGTTCGGGAACTGGAATCGGGTGTCCCCCTCGGGCGTCCCGAAGTAGCAGACGTGCCCCATCGGGATCCGCATCCGCGTCTGCATCAGCGACGGGAAGAGCTTCGGGAACCACGGCCCGCAGCAGAACACATAGGCGTCGGCGGCGAGGGTGCTCCCGTCGTCGAAGGTGAGCGCCTGCATCTTCCCGGCCGTCACGGCACCGGGCCGGATGCGCCCGAGCTTGAACTCCACGCCCGCATCACGGGCGAGCGCGCCGACCGCCTGCACGCTGTCGCGTGCCCGCGCGACTCCAGCGTCCGGCTCGTAGAGCACGACCTGACTCCCCTCGCTTACGAACTGCGGCCAGCGGCGGCGCGCCTCGTCGGCGGTGAGCGTCTCGAACGGCACCCCCTGCGCCGTCCAGAGCTCGGCGGTGCGCGTCGTGAACGGTTCCGGCTTCTCGCGGATGATCACGTCGCCCGTCGTGTAGAAGAACCGCGTCCCGAAGCGCTTCCCGTGCTCGGCGTCGAACGCGCGCCACTTCTCAATGGAGCGGCGCGCCCAGCGGACCCAGAGGTCGGCAGTGACGGTGCGGTCGCCATACGAGGAGCGGATCCCGCGCGTCTCATCGCCGCTCGTCGCGCGCGAGTTCGCGATGCCGTACTGGTCGACGAGCGTGACCTTCATCCCCTCCTTCCGGAGATGGTACGCGGTGAAGGCCCCCCAGGCGCCGGCGCCGACCACGACCACGTGGCCCGAGGCGCGGCCGAAGCGTCGCCGGATCCCGCGTGGCGGCTGGGGCTGTGCCGCGAGCGCGTCTGGGGTGAGCGAGGCCGCGGCGAGGAAGGCGCCGGTGCCGGCCGTCGCGACGCGGAGGAAGTCGCGCCGCGGCAGCTCGGGGGTGCCACCATCGGAGGGAACGATCGGATCGGTCATGCGAGGTCGTCGGTGAGGGGACGCGCGAAGATGCCGCCGGTGACCGGGGGCGCGCAATGAACCGAGGCCCCCGCGCGACCAACGTGGGGCGGGTTGCATGCGTTGAGACCGGGACCCAGCTTCCGGCGACGATGACGCCCCTCCCTGCTCCCCACCACGCCGACCACGCAGCGCCCCGGCACCGTCCGCCCACGGGCGTGGCGGCGCGGTGCGTCACCCGCACGCTCGCCATCGTGCTGCTCGCGGCCTGCCCGCTGGCCGCCACGCGCGCGCAGGACGCCGCAGCGCTGACCGACCCGGTAGCCCTCGCCGCCCGACAGGTCGAGCGCGGCGAGCAGTGGTTCCGCGCCGCCTGCCTCGAGTGCCACGCGATCGGCGCCGTCTCGAACCCCGACTTCCGGCTCAAGTGGGGGGGGCGGTCCGCGCACGATCTCTTCGACCTCATCTCGCGCACGATGCCCGACGGCAATCCCGGCGCGCTGAGCCGCGGGGCCTATCTCGCGATCACCGCCTATTTGATGAAGCTCAACGGGATGCCCGTCGCCGCCACGCCGCTCCCCGCCGATTCCACTGCGCTCGGTGGCCTCCGCCTCACCTTCCCCTCCACCCCTCGCTGAGCCGATCATGCGCCATCTCCCGTCTCGCCTCGCCTTCACGATCGCCGCCCTCGCGATCACGCTCCCGTCCGTGACCGCGGCCCAGACCCGTGAGGCGCTCGGGCAGTCGACGGCGACCCTCACGCCCGCGATCCGCGTCGGGAACCTCGTCTTCGCCTCGGGGGCACTGCCCGGCCGCGATGCCGACTCGACGATCCAGAGTCAGACCACCAGCACGCTGAACAGCATCAAGCGCACGTTGGAATCGGCCGGCACGACGATCGAGAACGCCGTGAAGTGCACCGTCTTCCTGGTGGATGGCGCCGACTTCCGCGGGATGAACGAGGCCTACGCGAAGTTCTGGCCGTCCGCGCCGCCGGCTCGGACGACGGTCGTGGTCAAGGCGCTCGTGGTCCCGAACGCGAAGCTCGAGATCGAGTGTATGGCGGTGAGAGGCTGAAGGCGGGAAGCTGAAGGCGGGAAGCTGAAGGCGGGAAGCTGAAGGCTGGAAGCGTCACGCTTTCAGCTTTCAGCATCCAGCATCCAGCATTTATCATCTAGCATCCAGCCTCCAGCATTCGACATCCAGCTTTCAGCCGAGCGCCTTCCTGAGATCCCGCTCCGCCAGATTCCCCCCGCACATCACGATGCCCACGCGCTGCCCCGTCAGCTGCGGCGCGAGCACCCGGAGCCCGGCGAGACCGGCGGCGCCCGCCCCCTCGGGCAGGTTGTGCGTGAGGCGGATCAGGTCGCGGATCGCCGCGTAGATCCCCGCATCGGGCACCGTGACGAAGCCCGCGAGCCCCGCACGCAGCGCGTCGAAGGTCTCCACGTAGGCGGCCCCGGTCGCGATCCCCTCGGCGAACGTCTCCACCGGCTGCCCGGTGAGCCGCTCCCCACGCCGCCAGCTCTCGTACTGCGCCGGCGCGCCGGCCGCCCCCACCGCATAGACCCGCAGGCCGGGCTGACGCGCCGCCGCCACGGCGAGCGCGCCCACCGCCTGCGACCCGCCGCCCAGCGCGATCAGCAGCGCGTCGAGCGGTGGCGCCTGCGCCACGATCTCGAGCGTCATCGTCCCTGCCCCCGCCACGACGAGCGGGTCGTTCGTCGAATGGGCGATTGTCATCCCCCGCTCGGCGGCCAGCGCGGTGCAGGCGGCGATCGTGTCGTCGTAGCGCACGCCGACCTCGATCAGCTCCGCCCCGAGCGCACGAATCGCCGCATTCTTCTCGGGGTTGTTCCCCTCGGGCACACAGATCGTCACCGGGGTCTCGGTCATCCGACCCGCGTACGCGACGGCCTGCCCGTGGTTCCCGGTGCTCGCGGCAATGATCCCACGCCGCCGCGCGGCGTCGTCCCGCCCGAGGACCGAGTTGATCCCGTTGCGGATCTTGAAGCTCTGCGTCGGATGATGATTCTCGTGCTTGACCCACACTTCGATCCCGTGCCCCACCGACGCGTCGAGCAGCGGGTAGTGCCGCATCGGCGTGGGGACGAGGTGCGGACGGATCCGCGCCTCGGCGGCCAAGACGTCGTCGAAAGTGATCATCGGCGCCCCGTGAACATGAGGTCGAGTAGCTCGTCATACATCGCGTCGGCGGCGGCATCCCCCTGCCGGATCGCGGTGGCGGCGCAGTGCGCGAGGTGGTTACGCATCAGTTCGCGACTCACGCCGCGCAACGCCTCCTGCACCGAGGCGATCTGGGTGATGACGTCGGCGCAGTAGCGGTCCTCCTCCACCATCCGCTGCAGCCCGCGCACCTGGCCCTCGATGCGACGGAGGCGCGTGCGATTGCGTGCTTTGCGGTCCAGATCCACCGCGATCGCCCTGCGTCCCGTGCCTGCCGCGACGCCGCAGCCGCAGCTCGCCGTCGCTGTGGCCGTCGCTGTTCCCGTCGCCGATTTCCGCGCGCCCATCCAGCCTCCCCGAGAGGGTACCCGCGAGAGGCTAGGTACCCCTACCCCCTATGTCAACTCGGGGGCGCGAACGCAGGGCGCATCGCGCCGGCGACGCCCGACCGCCGCGACGGGCGTCAGTGGGTGGGGGACGGCGCCGGCTTCGTGGTGATCTTGATCACGCCGTCCTTCGCCGCTTCGCCAAATTCGCGCACCGCCGCCTCCCCCTTCAGCACCTCGACGGAGCGGAGCCCCGACGGCTGCAGCGCATCCATCTCCGCCTTCGTCGCGCGGCGCCCATCGATGAGGATCAGCGGCGAGCCGGTCGCGGTCCCACCGCGCACCACGACGCGCGGTCCGTCCCCGTCCTCGACGAGCAGCCCACGCGCCGCGCCGGCCTTCGTGACGAGACGGATCTCGGTCGTGGCCGTCGCACCGTTCACCGACTTGTTCACGTTCACCGCCGCGATCTGATCGGGCGCGATCGCCTGCGCCGCCTCGCGGGTGGCCGAGACCCCGTCGACGAAGTACGTCGTGGGTCCATCGCCGTCGCCGAGCAGCAACGCCGCGCCGCGCTCAGCTTGGCGCGCATCGAGCGCGCGGACGTCGGCGGCGGTCGGGGTGCGGCCGTCGCAGGCGACCGTGGAGAACACGAGCGCGGCGAGGGCCAGCGGGCGGACGATGGCGCTGCTGCGCGGAGCGAGGGCGGAAGCGGTCATAGCGGTGGTCACAGTTGTGGACGGGAGACGTGCGGCTCGCCACGAGGAATAGCACATTCCCGATGACCCGTCCACCTCGAGCCGCCCGATGTCCAGCCATCGCCTTCTCCGCGCGCACCGCCCCCTGCTCCGCCGCCTCGCCATCCTCGCGGCGATCACGCCGCTCCACCTCGGCGGGCAGTCGACCCCGACCTGGATCGTCGACAACCACGGCCGCCGCGCCGGGGACCTCACCCTCACCCAACGCGGCGACACCGCCGTCGCCCGGTGGCTCTACACCGACCGCAATCGCGGCGGCCGCGTCGAGACCCGCCTCGTTCGAGCGGCCGACGGGAGCCTCCGTTCCGCCGAACAGCGGACGATCGATGCCGACGGCCGCGCCGGCGCGCTCGTGGAACGCCTCGACGTCGTCGGCGACTCGGTCCGGATCACCGGCGCCAACGGCACGGCGCGCGTGGTCGCGCGCACGCCCGAGCTCCTCCTCGCGTTGCGCGCCGGCACCCCACTCGATGCCTCCGAGCTCGCCCGCACCCTCCTCGCGCGCCCGGACGGTCGCGGCACCCTTCTCTCCGGTGCGAGCGCCCGTGCGGAGGTCGCGCTGACACTGACCCTCGATGGCATCCGGGGCCGTCCCCGGGCGCGTTTCGTCGTGGTCACGGTGGGCACACAAGCTGACCCCACCGGCGTCTGGCTCGACGACCGTGGCGCCCTCCTCGCCACCGACGTGCAGTGGTTCATCACGGTCCGCGATGATGTACGGGCCCACCTCTCGGTGCTCCGCCGGGCCGAGCTCGTGTGGCGTGCCGCGCGCGGCGAAGCGCTGGCCGCTCGGGTCCGCACCGCGACGTCGGGGACGCTCGTCATCGCGAACGGCGACCTCTTTGACGCCGACGCGGGGACGCTCCGCCCACGGCAGACGGTGGTCATCCGCGGCGACCGCATCGTCGCCGTCGGCGACGCCTCGACGATCGCCATCCCCACCGGCGCGACCGTGATCAACGCCGCCGGCAAGACCGTGATGCCGGGGATGTGGGATATGCACGGCCATCTGCAGGTGGCGAGCCAATCGGGGCTCGGCGTGAGCCAGCTTGCGAACGGGATCACGACCTCCCGCGACCTCGCCTCCGACCTCGACGTCGCCACCTCGATCCGTGACCGGGAACGCGCCGGCCGGCTCGCCGCACCTCGCGCCGTGCTCGGCGGTTTCATCGAGGGCCCGCTCGCGTGGGCCGGCCCGAGTGAAGCGATCGTCCGGGATGAGGCCGAGGCGCGGGCGTGGGTCGCGCGCTACGACTCCCTCGGGTACGTGCAGATCAAGCTGTACAACGTCGTCCACCCCGACCTCGTCCCCGTGATCGCTGCGGAGGCGAAGCGGCGCGGGATGCGACTCAGTGGCCACATCCCGCGCGGGATGAGCGTCGCTGCCGCCGTCGCCCTCGGCTACGACGAGATCCAGCACGCCGCCTTCCTCCTCTCTGACTTCTTCCCCGACTCCCTCTACCTCCCGCGGATGCGGGCCTACTCGCAGGTGGCGACCGCGGTCGCGCCGACCTTCGACGCGGATGGTGCGGGGATGACGCGGCTCATCGAGACGCTGCGCTCGCACGGCACCGCGGTCGACGGAACATTCAACCTCTGGATCGGCGGTGGCGGCGCCCTCGTCGGCGCCGGGGGGTCCCCGGACCTGCGCCGTGCCGATAGCACCTATCTCCGGATCATCCAGCGCCTGTACGCCGCCGGCGTCCCGTTGATCGCCGGCACCGACAATTCGTCGAGTAGCACCTTCCGACGCGAGCTCGAGATGTACGAGCTCGCCGGTCTCCCCCGCACGAAGATCCTGCAGATCGCGACCATCGACGCCGCCCGCCATCTGCGTCAGGCGGAGGAGTACGGCTCCCTCGCGGTGGGCAAGGTCGCCGACCTGCTCATCGTCGATGGGCGACCGACCGAGCGCATCAGCGATCTCGCGAAACTGGAGACCGTCGTCCGCGGCGGCCGTCTCTATCAGGTGACCGAGCTGCGCACCGCCCTCGGCTCCTCCGGCGCCGCCGGGGCGGAGGGGGATGACCCCGCCGCCCATCCACACTCAGGGGTCGAGGAACCCTGACAGCCAACGCAGGACGTTCAGAACGAACGGGGCGTTCTGCTCCGCGCCGGGCGCGTTCATCCCCATCGGACGTCGCTCGGCGCCGGCGACCTGCGCGCTGAACATCGCGGCCTCCCCGAAGAGCGCGACGCGCCCACGTCCCACGCGGCGCGTCGCGCCTTGGAGCCAGCCGCCGACCGGGCGCATCGGCGTCTCCGGGGTGAACTGCCACGCGATGCGTGGCTCAAGTGAGACGAACCCCGTCGGGAGCACCATCACCGGCTCTACATCCGGCGCGTCGAACCGGAACGCCTGCCCGGTGAAGCTGCGGATGCGCGTGACGCGCTCCGCCGCATCACGCCCGGCAGTGATCGCGTGCCGCCGAAGCGTGCCCTCGGCGATCCCGAACGTCGTCGGGACGTCGCGGACCCGTTCCACTGTCGGGGTGCCGTCGGCCCCGACCTCGGCCTGATAGGCGAAGCCGTTCGTGAAGGCGGCCCCGAACGCCGCCGCGAGGTCGCTCGCAGCGCCGGCGAGCGGCATGTGGTCGGCGATCAGCAGGAGCGCACCCCCCTCGGCGACCCACGCGCGCACCGCCGAGATCTCCGCCGGCGTGAACGCGGAGGGCGTGGGGAGCGGATACTCGGTCCACGGTCGATCGTTCGGCTGCGCGTTGGAGATGACCAACAGGTCGCAGGCGGCGAGCGCGTCAGCGTCGAAGGCGGTCCGAAGCGGACGCACCCGGAAACCGTCACGGCGGGCGAGCTCGCCGAACGCCCAGAAGCGGTTGTCAAGCGTGTGGAAGTTGTGGTGCCCCTCATCGAGGCAGAGCCGCGGCCCGGAGCCCTCGGCGAATGCCGGACGCGTGACCGGGGGTTGGAAGGTGCGATCGGGCACCTGCTGCGCGGCGAGGAGACCGGTGGTGACGCTCGAGAGCCACCACGCGTACCGCACGCGACGGACGAGGCCGACCCGCACGGCACGATCCCATCGCGGCCGCTGGCACCCCGGACCTCGGCCCTGCGCTGCACATCCACTCCGCACGCCGTCGCTCTCCGTGATGGACGCGGCGAAGTTGCGCCCCCCCTCCGCCGACCGCAACTTGGCCGGATGACGACCCCTCCCCTCACCGCCGTGCGTCGCGCCCTCCTGGCGCTCGCCCTCCCCGTCGCGCTCACCGCGCAGAACGCCCCCGCCCTCACCCGCTGGCAGGCGCAGGCCCGTGACCTCCTGAAGGAGCTCGTGGAGATCAACACGACGCACAGCACGGGCAACACCGTCGCGGCCGCCGAGGCGATGGCCCGCCGGATGCGCGCCGCCGGCTTCCCCGAACAGGATGTCGTGGTGGTCGAGAACGCACCGCGGAAGGGGAACCTGGTGGTCCGCTATCGCGGGCGGAATCCGAATCGCAAGCCGATTCTCCTCCTGTCGCATATCGACGTGGTCGAGGCGAACCCCGAGGACTGGACCCTCCCACCCTTCCAGTTCATCGAGCGTGACGGGACCTTCTACGGCCGCGGTGTCGCGGACGACAAGGACGAGGGCGCGATCCACCTGACGCTGCTCCTCCGGATGAAGGCGGAGGGCTATGTCCCCGACCGCGACATCATCGTCGCGCTGACCGCGGACGAAGAGGGCGGCTCGGCGAACGGCGTCGACTACCTCGTGCGGAACCGCCCCGACCTCATCCAGGCCGAGTTCGCCTTCAACGAAGGCGGGGGGGGACGTGTCGAGGAGGGCCGTCGTGTCGCGAACGAGACGCAGGCGAGCGAGAAGAAGGTCGCGAACTTCACCCTCGAGGCCACGAACCCCGGCGGCCACAGCTCCCAGCCACGCCCAGACAACGCGATCTATCAGCTCGCCGCCGCGCTCGACCGGCTCGGCCAGTATGCGTTCCCCGTGCACCTCAACGAGGTCACGCGCGAGTACTTCCGCCGGCAGGCCGCGATCTCCGGCGGCGAGGTCGGGCGCGCGATGACACGGATCGTCGCCAATGAGCGGGACGATGCCGCCGCGGCCCTGATCTCGAAGGACCCGGCCAACAACTCCCGCCTCCGCACCACCTGCGTCGCGACGATGCTCGAGGGCGGCCACGCCTCGAACGCCCTCCCGCAGCGGGCGCGCGCCACCGTCAACTGCCGCATCCTCCCAGACGAGTCGACCGCATCGGTGCAGGCCCGCATCGTCGCCGCCGTCGCCGACACCGGGGTGAAGGTGAGCACGCAGCGCGGCGCGAATGACAGCCCGCCGAGCCCGCTGACGCCGGCCCTCGTCGCGGCGATCGAAGCGGCATCGCAGGAGGTCTTCCCGGGGATCCCCGTGGTCCCGACAATGAGCACCGGGGCGACGGATGGCCGCATCCTCCGGAACGCAGGGATCCCGGTGTACGGCGTCTCCGGCCTCTTCTACGACACGCCGAACGCCCACGGGATGAACGAGCACGTCTCGGCCAAGGCCTTCTACGATGGCCTCGACTTCATGTACCGGCTGGTGAAGAAGGTCACCGCGAGCCCGGGCACCTGAGGCCACGCCACTCGGGCGACCGCCCGAACGCCCCCGGCTGGACCGCGCGGTCGGGGGGCCGGTGCGGGTTACCTTTCCCTGACACCCCGGCGCACCGCCGGGGCCGCCCCCCCGTAGTGAGGTCCCGATGGCGAAGATCGGCGAATCCGAGTGGATCTGGCGTGACGGCGAGTTCATCCGCTGGCAGGACGCCACGATGCACGTCCTCAGCCACTCGATGCAGTTCGGCTCCGCCGTCTTCGAGGGGATCCGCTGCTATGACACCCCGAAGGGGCCGGCGATTTTCCGCCTGCGCGAGCACCTCAAGCGGTTCCTCGACAGCTGCAAGATCTACCGGATGGACCCGCCGCACTCGCTCGAGACGCTCGTCGAGGCGCACCGGACCACCATCGCGAAGAACGGCCTCCGCGAGTGCTACATCCGACCGATGGTCGTCCGCGGCTATGGGGCCGCGGGGATGGTCCCGTTCGACTCCCCCATCGAGACCTTCGTCCCCTGCTGGCCCTGGGGGGCGTATCTCGGCGATGCCGCCCTCCGCGACGGCGTCGACGCCTGCATCTCCACGTGGCACCGCGTCGCCCCCAACACGATCCCCGCCGCCGCGAAGATCGCCGGCAACTACCTCAGCGGGCAGCTCATCAAGATGGAGGCGCTCCGGAACGGCTACGACGAGGCCATCGCACTCGGCCCCGACGGGATGCTCTCCGAGGGCTCCGGCCAGAACGTCTTCCTCGTCTCGGCTGGCGTCCTCTACACGCCGCCGATCGACGGGACGCTGCTCCCCGGCATCACCCGCCATTCCGTCCTCACCCTCGCAAAGGACCTCGGCATCGAGACCGCGGTCGGGCCGCTCACGCGCGAGTCGCTGTACACGTGCGATGAAGTCTTCGTCTGCGGTACGGCGAGCGAGGTGACCCCGGTGCGCTCCGTTGACCGGCTCCCGGTCGGCGACGGTAAGGTCGGGCCGGTGACGCGTGCGCTCCAGGAGCGCTATCTCGACACCGTGAAGGGTCGGGTCCCCGACGTACACGGCTGGCTGACCTTCGTGAACGACTGACCTCGCGCGGGGGACGCGATGCCCGCGTCGCCCGCGACCCGCGCGTCACCCCTCGGCGTCGCGCCGGGCAGCCTTGAGGCGAGCGAGCGCGTCGCGCGCCTCGGCGGCCTCTCGAGACTCCGGGAAGCCTTCGATCAGTCGCCGCAGCGCCACCATCGCCCGACCCTCATCCGCGAGCGGTCCGAGGTACAGGTCCACGATCTTCTGCGAGGCGTATCTCCGCAGCTCTCGACCGGCATCGGGAAGCTCGCGGATCCGCTCGTAGAGGGGGAGCGCCACCAGCGCATCCTGCTTGAGGCGGAGATGGAACTCCGCGACCCGCATCAGCACATACGCGTTGCCGGGGTGCCGCGCCAACGCCTCCGCCCAGGCGGTCTCCGCCGCCACGAGATCGCCGCGGACTTCGAGCGTCTCGATGCCGCTGAACGTGGGTCGGTACGGCGTCGTCTCCCCGCGCGGGGCGAGCGTGCGCTCGACGGCATGGCCGGTCGCCTTGAGGATGGCGCGGTGCGTGATCGCGCCGGCGATGTATCCCACCGCGAGGAGACCGACCACCTGGAAGCGCCCGAGCCACGCGCCACCAAGGGCACCGACGAAGATGAGCACCGTCGCGGTGGCCCCCATCAGGGTGAGCCCCCCGAAGACCCCCGAGCCGCTGACCTTGTCGAAGTTGACCGGCATACGGGGAGTCTACCGCCGGGTGAAAGCACCCGCACGCGCCACGTGCACCCGGCCACCCGGTCCAGACCGCAGGCGCCCGCGGGCGGTTGCCCCCACCGGCCGCCTCGGTGAAGTTGCACCATCCACCCGCACCGACCCGAGCCCGCAATGCCCCGTCCGATCCGACCGCTCGTTCTCGCCGCCCTCCTGCTGGCTCCGCTCGCCGCGAGCGCCCAGGAGCCCCTCCGGTCGACACAGCACGACTACCGCATCGTCACCGTCGCCGAGGGACTCGTCAGCCCCTGGTCGATGGCCTTCCTCCCCGGTGGCGACCTCCTCGTCACCGAGCGCGGAGGCACCCTGCGGATCGTCCGCGGCGGCCGCCTCATCCCGACCCCCGTTCCCGGCGTCCCGAAGGTCCGGGTCGGTGGCCAGGGGGGCCTACTCGACGTCGTCGCGCATCCGCGCTTCGCGCAGAACCGCTTCATCTACCTCAGCTTCTCCAAGCCGAGTGAGGACGGCACGCAGAGCGCCACCGCCGTCGTCCGCGCACGATTCGCGAACGACCAGCTCACCGACGTGCAGGAGATCTTCGTCGCGAAGAACTGGTCGCGCGGGATGGGACACTACGGCTCGCGACTCGCCTTCGACCGCGACGGCTACCTCTTCGTCACCCTCGGCGACCGTCAGGTGATGCCCGCCGGGCCGATCGACTCCCTCCTCAAGCACCCGTCGCAGGACCTCGGCACGCATCACGGCAAGGTCGTCCGCCTCCGCGACGACGGGAGCGTCCCGCCCGACAACCCCTTCGTGAACACGCCCGGTGCCCTCCCGGAGATCTGGAGCTACGGCCACCGGAACGTGCAGGGGATCGCGATCGACCCGCGCACCAATCAGGTCTGGACCGACGAGCACGGCCCGCAGGGCGGCGACGAGCTCAACATCGACGAGGCGGGCAAGAACTACGGCTGGCCCGTCGTCGGCTTCGGCGTGAACTACCGCTCCGGCACCAACATCCACATCGGCACCACCCGGCAGGGGATGGAGCAGCCGGTGCACGTCTGGGTACCGTCGATCGCGACCTCAGGCCTCGTCGTGTACGGCGGCGACAAGTTCCCGGGCTGGCGCGGCGATCTCTTCGTCGGCGGGATGGCCGGTCAGCGACTCGTTCGCCTGACGGTCGATGGACGGGCGGTGAAGAACGTCGAGAACCTCGTGCAGGGGATGGGCCGCATCCGCGGCCTCCGCGAGGGGCCCGACGGGTTTCTTTACATCGCCTTCGAGGATGCCGGCGGTGGCCCGTCGAAGCTCGTGCGGCTGGAGCCCGTCCGCCGCTCCTGACCGTTGGACGGAACGACGGACGACGGCCCGCGCGCCCATTGGGCGCGCG
>JARIFA010000049.1 GCA_031127075.1 Gemmatimonadota bacterium
CGGGCACCCGGAGCAGGTAGTGCAGCAGCAGCTCCTCCCGCAGGCCCTCGACGTCCCAGTCGGTCGCCGTCTCGGCGCCTTCGAGCGCGTTCGTCACGCGGCGCTCGACGGCGGTCTCGATCATCCGCTCGGCCTCCCCCTTCAGCTCCTCCCCCCCCTCGAGCGCGAACGACCGCAGCGAGTAGACGACCTCGCGCTGCTGGTTCATCACGTCATCGTAGTCGAGGAGGCGCTTCCGCGACTGGAAGTTCTGCAGCTCGACGCGCTTCTGCGCCGTCTCGACGGACCGCGTGAGGAGCGGATGCGTGAGCACCTCCCCCTCCTGCGCGCCGAGCGAGTCCATCAGGCGCGCGATGCGGTCGGAGCCGAAGAGGCGCATCAGGTCGTCCTCGAGGGAGAGGAAGAACTGGGAGCTCCCCGGATCACCCTGGCGACCGGCACGGCCGCGCAGCTGCCGATCGATGCGCCGCGACTCGTGCCGCTCCGAACCGATGATGTGCAGCCCGCCGATCTCCGTCACGTCGACGAGCTTGCCGTCGCCGTCCGGCACCTGCGACGGGAGGGACCCGCGGACGCCCTCGCCGAGTTTGATGTCGGTGCCGCGGCCGGCCATGTTCGTCGCGATCGTGATCGCGCCCTTCTGGCCGGCGAGTGCGACGATCTCCGCCTCGCGCTGATGGTACTTTGCGTTGAGGACGTTGTGCGGCAGCCCCGCGCGCTGGAAGAGGCGCGACAACGTCTCCGACGCCTCGACGCTCGTCGTGCCGACGAGGACCGGGAAGCCGAGCTCGTGCAGGCGGCGGGTCTCCTCGAGGATCCCGTTGAACTTCTCGCGCCGCGTCTTGTAGATGAGGTCCTGCCGGTCGTCGCGGATCGCCGGACGGTTCGTCGGGATCACCGCGACCTCGAGCCCGTAGATCTGGAAGAACTCCGTCTCCTCCGTCTCGGCCGTCCCGGTCATCCCGGCGAGCTTCTCGAAGAGGCGGAAGTAGTTCTGGATGGTGATGGTGGCGAGGGTCTGCGTCTCCCCCTTCACCTGCACCCCCTCCTTCGCCTCCACCGCCTGATGGAGCCCCTCGCTCCATCGCCGACCCGGCATCGTGCGGCCGGTGAACTCATCGACGATGAGCACCTGCCCGTCCTGCACGACGTAGTTCACGTCCTTCTCGTACAGCACGTGCGCCCGGAGGAGCTGGTGGATGATGTTCAGCTTCTCCGACTTCTGGGCGTACTCGATCTCGAGCTGCCGCTTCGCTTCCCGGCGCTGCCCGGGCTCGAGGGCGGCGTCCCGCTCGAGCCGGCCCATCGCGGTGGCGATGTCGGGGAGGACGAACTCGTCGTGCGCCTGCGGCGAGAGGTAATCGACGCCGCGGTCGGTGAGATGGACCGAGTGCCCCTTCTCGTCGAGGACGAAGAGGAGGTCCTCCTCGAGGTCGCGGTACTCCTGCTTCGCGGGCGGGAGCTTCCGGTCGGCGAGATGCGCGAGCTCGGTCTCCTGGATCAGCTGCTTGACGCCCGTCTCCTGCATCACCTTCAGGAGCCGCTTGTTCCGCGGGCTGCCGAGTCGCGCCTGATATAGCGCGACGCCGGCCTCCCCCCGCTCCGCCGCGGCGAGGTGCTTCTCCCCCTTCGCGACCAGATCGTTCACGAGCACGGTCTGGCGCTGCACGAGCCGCGCCACCGCCTGGTTCTGCTCCGCGTACGCCCGGTCCCCCTCGTTCCCCACGGGCCCCGAGATGATCAGCGGCGTCCGCGCCTCATCGACGAGCACCGAGTCGACCTCGTCGACGATCGCATAGACGTGTGGCCGCTGGACCCGCTGCGCGAGCTCGACGACCATGTTGTCGCGGAGATAGTCGAACCCGAACTCGTTGTTCGTCCCGTAGGTGATGTCGCACGCGTACGCGGCGCGACGCGAGGGCGACCCGGGCTCCGTGTCGTCGAGGCACCCGACGGTCAGCCCGAGCCACCGGAAGAGGTGCCCCATCCACTGGGAGTCGCGGCGCGCCAGGTACGAGTTGACGGTGACGAGGTGCGCCCCGCGCCCCGGCAGGGCGTTCAGGTAGAGCGGCAGCGTCGCCACCAGCGTCTTCCCCTCGCCCGTCGCCATCTCGGCGATGCGACCGAGGTGCAGCTGGATGCCACCGATCATCTGCACGTCGTAGTGCACCATATCCCACGCGAGGTCACGCCCGGTCACGTTCGCGGTGGTCCCGCAGAGCCGACGCGCGGCCTCACGCACGGTGGCGAAGGCCTCGGGGAGGATCTCGTCCAGCACGTCGGCGATCGCTTGGCGGAGCTCGGCCTCCAGCCCCCCCTGCCCGTCGGCGCCACCCAACTGCCGGTCGAGCGCCTCACGGGCCTCGGGATCCGCGGCGGCGTGCTTCTCGGCGCGGAGCGCGTCGATGCGCGCCTGCATCGGCGCGGTCCGCTCGGCGATGCGGGCACGGAAGGCCGCCGTCTTCCCCTGCAGCTCGGCGTCCGAGAGCGCCGCGAGCGCCTCCCCGTGCCGACGGATCTCGTCGACGATCGGCTGGACGCGACGGGCCTCGCGCTGGTGGCGCGTGCCGATGACCTTGGCGATGAGCTGCTTGAACATGGACGTCTGAACGCTCTCAGGAGGAACGGGTGGCTCGACGCCGACTCACGGCGCCTCCCCACCCACGCGATACAACCCGCACGCCGCGATGTAGTCCGCGACGGCGTCCGTCACCCACCCGCGCACCGGGAGCCCGGCACGGACCCGCGCCCGCACCTCGGTGGCCGCGAGGTCGAATCGCCGGGTCGCGAACCGCTCGACCGGCGGGGTCCCGTCCGGCAGCGTGAGGGCATCCCCCCCACGCGTGCAGACGATGATCCGACACATCGACGCCAAGACCGCCGGTTCCCGCCACCGATGGAGCGTCGCCGCAGCGTCCGCGCCGAGGAGAAAGCAGAGCTCCACCCCCGGCTCGACCGCCCGAAGGGCCCGCACGGTGTCGACCGCGAAAGATAACCCGCCCCGCTCCGTCTCGATGGGATCGACCGTCATCCCGGGGATCCCCTCCACCATCAGCCGCACCATCGCGAGGCGGTGCGCCGGGGCCGAGAGCGCGGACACCCCTTTCAGCGGCTGCTGATAGGCCGGGATGAACCTGACCTCGTCGCACCCGAGCTGTTCAAGGGCCTGATAGGCCAGGTGCAGGTGACCGAGGTGGGGCGGGTCGAAGCTCCCCCCGAGCAGCGCGAGGCGCCGCGGGGCGGTCATCCGATGGTCAGCGGCCGGCCGGGGGACGACGCCCGGCCGTCGCCGTCGAGTCGGCGGGATCGATCTTGCAGGCGGCGAGCACCCCGGTGTCCTCCGGGTACGCCCCGAGGAGCGCCTGGCAGACCTCGCGCGCGTCGTCCTCGTAATTCATGAACGGGAGCCGATAGACCTCGACCATCCGGAGCATCGCCTGCTTGGCACGCTCCGACTCAGGCCAGTTCTTCACGACGTCCTTGAAATAGAGGATCGCCGAATCGAAGGCCTTCCGCCGGTAGTAGTGCATCCCCGTGTCGTAGTCCTTCGCCGCGAACCGCTCATCGAGGTCCTTCAGCGCCTTCGCACCCGAGTCCGCGAGCGGCGAGTTCGGATAGACCCCGACGAGGAGTCGGAACTGCGACTGCGCCAGCAGCCCGTACTGCGGGTCGAGGGACGGGGTCTTCCAGAGCTCCACGTAGACCTGCCCCGACTTGAGGAGCGCGTCGTCGGCGAGCGAATCATCCGGGAAGGTCTCACTGAGCTTGATGAACGCCTGCGCCGCGAGGAGGCGCTCGCTCCGTTTGAGGCGCGCGAGCCCGAGATACCACTGCGCCTTCGGGAGGAGCGTGTCGCGTGCCGGCAGGTCCAGGGTGAGGCGCTCGAAGGCGGAGGCGGCATCCCCGAACTTCTTCGCCTCGAACTTGGCCATCCCCGCCTCGAAGAGCGCGACCGATGTCGGATAGTCCCGGACGTTGAACGGCCGGAAGCAGGCCGAGACGGCCACGGCGAGGAGCCCTAGGCACACGACGATCCGGCGACGCCCTCCGCCGCGCCGCTCGCCCACGGCCACCGAGCGCCCCGACCCCGGCAGATGACCGGCATCGGAGAGACGTGGATCCAGCTGCAGCGGGGTCGACGGAGCGGGCATCAGGTCGGGGGTTGCAGACGAGCGGAGCCGGTGAGTCCTCGAAAGTAATCAATTGTGGCCGCAAGACCCTCCCGGAGAGGCACCGTCGGGGCCCAGCCGAGGACCGCCCGGGCGCGCGAGATGTCGGGCTGGCGAACCTTTGGATCGTCCGCGGGCAGGGGCAACGACGTGATGACCGACGCGGATCCGGTCATCGCGATCACCAGCTCCGCGAGTTGACGAACGGTGAACTCGTCCGGGTTCCCGATGTTGACGGGCTGCGTCTCGCCGCTGTGGAAGAGCCGGTAGATCCCCTCGATCTCGTCAGAGACGAAACAGAAGGACCGGGTCTGGGACCCGTCGCCATACACGGTGAGCGCCTCGCCGCGGAGCGCCTGCATGATGAAGTTCGAGACGACGCGACCATCGCTCGGCCGCATCCGCGGCCCGTAGGTGTTGAAGATCCGAACAATCCGCGTGTCGACCCCCTGCGCGCGATGATACGCCATCGTCATCGCCTCGGCGAAGCGCTTGGCCTCGTCATAGCAGCCGCGCGGACCGATCGGGTTGACATTCCCCCAGTACGACTCCGGCTGCGGATGGATGAGCGGATCGCCATAGACCTCGGAGGTGGAGGCGAGGAGGAACCGCGCCCCCTTCGCGAGCGCGACGCCGAGGGCGTTGTGCGTGCCGAGCGAACCGACCTTGAGGGTCTGGATCGGGAGTTCGAGGTAATCGACCGGGCTCGCGGGCGACGCGAAGTGCAGCACGCCGTCGAGCGCCCCCGCGACGTACGTGAACTCCGAAATGTTGTGTCGGAAGAAGCTGAATCCGGGGTGTCCCGTCAGGTGCGCGATGTTCTCGGGGCGCCCGGTGAGGAAATTATCGATTCCGACGACCTCATGGCCGTCCCGCAGGAAGCGGTCCGCGAGGTGAGATCCGAGGAACCCCGCCACCCCGGTGATGAGGACCCTCACTCGCGTCCCCGACCGATCGAACGGTAGACGAAGCCGAGCCCGCGCAGCTTCGCGGGATCGTACAGGTTGCGGCCGTCGATCAGGACCGGTGCGCGGAGGGCTGCCTTGATGCGCGCGAAGTCAGGAAAGCGGTACTCGTTCCAATCGGTCACGACCACCAACGCGTCGGCGCCCTCGGCGGCGGCGTAGCCGGACTCCGCGTAGGCGATCCGGTCGCCGATGCGGCGCTGCGTCTCGTGCATCGCCGCCGGATCGTGGGCCACGACCGTCGCCCCCGCTTCGAGGAGCGCCTCGATGAGCACCAGCGCCGGGGACTCGCGCATATCGTCCGTGTTCGCCTTGAAGGCGAGCCCCCAGAGCGCGATCCGGGCCCCGCGGAGCCCGTCCCCGAGCACCGCCTGCAGCTTCCCGAAGAGCCGGTGCTTCTGCCGGTCGTTCGCGTCCTCCACCGCGCGAAGGATCCCCATCGGTGCGCCCTGCTCCTCGGAGGTCCTGAGGAGTGCCTTCACGTCCTTGGGGAAACACGAGCCGCCGTAGCCCGGCCCCGGGAAGAGGAAGGACGGGCCGATGCGCGAATCGCTGCCGATGCCCTTCCGCACCCAATCCACATTCGCCCCGACCTGCTCGCAGAGGTTCGCGATCTCGTTCATGAACGAGATGCGCGTCGCGAGCATCGCGTTCGCAGCGTACTTCGTCATCTCCGCGGACGGGATGTCCATGAAGATGACCGGCTTCCCCGTGCGCACGAAGGGCGCATAGAGCTCCCCCATCCGCTCGCGCGCCACCTCCGACGCGACGCCGATCACGACCCGATCAGGCTTCATGAAGTCGTCGACCGCCGCCCCTTCCTTGAGGAACTCGGGGTTCGAGCACATGTGGAACGGCACCCGCGCCTGCGGCTGGATGGCGGCCGCGACCTTCTCGGCGGTCCCGACAGGCACCGTCGACTTGGTGACCACGACGACCTCACGGGCCGCGTGACGGCCAATCTGCTCGGCCACGGCGAGGACGTGCTTGAGGTCGGCGGAGCCGTCTTCGTCCGGCGGCGTCCCGACCGCGATGAAGATCACCTCGGCGGACGCGATCGCCGCCGCGACGTCTGTCGTGAAGGCGAGGCGCCCCGCGATCCGGTTCCGCGAGACGTACTCCTCGAGGCCCGGCTCGTAGATCGGGAGGACATCCTGATTCAGCCCCGCGATCTTGCCCGCATCGACATCGGCGCAGACCACGTCGTTCCCCGTCTCGGCGAGACAGGCGCCCACGACGAGCCCCACGTACCCCGTGCCCACCACTGTCACGTTCATCGGATCACCACTCCACGTTCAGGATTCTGCTCGAGGTCACGAGCGGCGCGCGCCCGATCACGCACGATCAGCGCGATGAGGTGAGCGTCACGACGCGCGCACGCCCGGGCCGGAGCGGCCGCATCACGTTTCGGGAATCGACCACCAGCCCCGCCCGATCGGCGACGCGCTGGTACTCCACCCCGCTATGGTCGGTGATCACGACCACGGCGTCGGCGGCCTCCAGCACCGCATCCGAGAGCGCGACCCCGACCATCTCGTGCCCCTCCTCACGGAACGACGGGATGTGCGGATCGTGATAGCTCACGACGGCCCCACGGGTCTCGAGGCGACGGATCACATCGAGCGCCGGACTCTCGCGGATATCGTCGATGTCCTTCTTGTACGCGACGCCGAGGACGAGGACCTTCGCCCCCTTCACCGCCTTGCCGTCGTCGTTGAGCGCCCACGCAACCTTCTCGACGACGAAGTCGGGCATCGCGGAGTTGACCTCGCTCGCGAGGTCGATGAAGCGCGTCTTGTAGTTGAGGGCCCGCATCTTCCAGGCCAGATAGTGCGGGTCGAGCGGGATGCAGTGCCCCCCGATGCCAGGGCCCGGCGTGAACTTCATGAAGCCGAAGGGCTTCGTCGCCGCGGCGTCGATGACCTCCCAGATGTCGACGCCGAGTCGGTCGCAGACGATGGCCATCTCGTTCACGAGCCCGATGTTGACCGAGCGGAAGGTGTTCTCGAGGAGCTTCACCAGCTCCGCCGCCTCGGGGGACGAGACCGGCACGACGGTGTCGATGGTCGACCGGTAGAAGGCGGTAGCGACCCCGGTGCACGCGGGGGTGACGCCGCCCACGACCTTCGGAGTGTTCTTCGTGTGATAGACCGGGTTCCCGGGATCGACGCGCTCGGGACTGAAGGCCAGGAAGACATCGACCCCGACGGTGAGCCCCTTCGCCTCGAGGCGCGGCTGGAGCAGCTCGCGCGTCGTCCCGGGATAGGTCGTGCTCTCCAGCACGATGAGCATCCCCGCGTGCGCGTGCGCGGCGACGGTATCCGACGCCGACACCACGTAGGACATATCCGGATCCCGCGTCTTCGCGAGCGGGGTGGGCACGGCGATCGAGACGGTATCGGCCTCGCCGAGCCGCGCCGGATCGGTCGTCGCGAGGAACTTCCCGCTCCGCACGTGCGTCGCGACCTGCGCCGCCGGGACATCCTGGATGTGCGACTCCCCGCGCATCAGCAGCGCGCAGACGCGCTCGCTGACGTCATACCCGACGACGCGGTACCCGGCCTCGCAGAGCTCCATCGCGAGCGGGAGCCCAACGTAACCGAGCCCGATGACGGCGGCGACTGCGGACCGGTCGTCGATCTTCCGTTGCAGTGCCTGTGAGGTGCTCATCGGCCGAAGAAGCTCCGGACCGCCGCGACAACCTCGTCACGCTGGGTGGCGGTCAGTTCAGGGAAGACGGGGAGGGAGACGACCTCCTGTGCCGCGCGCTCCGCCTCGGGGCACGCGCCCTCGCGATACCCGAGGTACGCGAAGCAGGGCTGGAGGTGGAGCGGGAGCGGATAGTAGACCGAGTGCCCGATCCCCTTGGCCTTCAGGTGGTCCTTCAGCGCGTCGCGCTGCGGGACGCGGATGGTGTACTGGTTGAAGATCGATTCGTTCGCCGGATCGATGAACGGCGGCACGATCTCCGCGATGTCCGAGAACGCCGCCGTATAGTACGCCGCGTTCTCCCGGCGCTTGGCGCTCCACGCCGCGAGGTGCGGGAGCTTGGCGTTGAGGACGACCGCCTGCAGAGCGTCGAGGCGCGAGTTGTACCCGACCTCCTCGTGGAAGTAGGTCTGCACCGAGCCGTGGGTCCGGAGGCGCTGTAGGCGCTTGAAGAGGGCCTCGTCCTGCGTGACGATCATCCCGCCGTCGCCGTAGCCGCCGAGATTCTTCGACGGGAAGAACGAGAAGGTGCCGATGGTCGCGGCCTGCCCCGCCATCACCCACTCGCCGTCGATCATCCGGCGCGCACCAATGCTCTGCGCCGCATCCTCGATGATCGGCATCGTCGGGAGCCGACGCCGGAGCTCCTCGATCGGCGCCATCTGGCCGAACAGATCGACCGGGATCACCGCCTTCGTCTTCGAGGTCACCGCCGCGGCGGCGAGCGCCGGATCGATGTTGTACGTCTTGGGGTCGATGTCCACGAAGACCGGCGTCGCGCCGACGTTGTGGATCGTCCCCGCCGTCGCGAAGAAGGTGAACGGGGTCGTGACGACCTCGTCGCCGCGCCCGATATCAAGCGCCCGGAGGGCGATCAGGATCGCGTCGGTGCCGTTCGCGCACCCCACCGCATAGCGCGTCTTCGAGTAGCCGGCGACCGCGCACTCGAGCTCCGCGACGGGCGCGCCGAGGATGAACGCCTGATCATCGATGAGCTTGATGAGATCCGGGAGCACGGCGTCGCGGATGGTCGCGTGCTGCGCCTTGAGGTCGAGCAGAGGGACGGACATGCAGACTGAGTCTCGCGTTGAGTTTGAAAGTAGATCGAGCGAATCAGCTCGCCCGAGCAGCTATGAGGCCTTCAGCGGCAACGGAACATCGCGACCAGTCTTCGCCGACTCATAGATGCCGAGAATGAGCTCCAAAGACTTGCGACCAGCTCGTCCGTCCGTATCGGGCGCAGCCTCACCCCGAAGCACCTTCAGAACGTTTCGATAGTACGGCTCGTGACCAAACCCGTACACCGACGGTGGATTGGAGTTCGCACTCTCCACCAGCTTGTCATCGTCGTCGTAGTCGGCGAACTGCCAATGCTCGATCCGATTCACAGAGGTTCCACCGATTCGCACCGTGCCCCGTTCGCCGAGCAGGGTGATTGACCCTTCTAGGTTTCTTGGAAAGGTCAGCATCGTCACTTCGAGCACACCGATCGCTCCGCTGCGGAACTTCAGGATCGCCGCCCCCGTGTCCTCCGCCTCGATTCGCCGGGCCAAAGTCGCTGTCTTCGCCATAACGCTCTCCACCGGGCCCACCAGCCACTGGACCATGTCCACGTAATGGGACGCCTGGTTCATGAAGGCACCGCCATCATACTCCCACGTTCCGCGCCACGGCGCCTGATCGTAGTACTCCTGCGGCCGCGCCCAGCGCACCGTGGCGTTCGCCATGTAAATCCGCCCAAATCGACCCTTGTCGAACGCCCGCTTGAGCAACTGGACCGTCGCGTTCAGGCGATTCTGCTTGACGACGAACAGATGGACTCCTGCGTCGTCACACGCCTGAACGAGAGCATCGGCAGACGCGAGCGAAATTGCCATCGGCTTTTCCGAGATGACGTGACGACCAGCGCGCGCCGCCAGGATCCCGTGAGCGGGATGCAGCCCAGACGGCGTGGCGACGACAACCACATCGCTCGGGACAGCGGCGAGCATCTGGGGGAGTTGCGTGAAGAACGGGACTCCCCATCGGCGACCCGCCTCCGCCGCGCGCTCCTCGACCACATCACACACGGACACGAGCTCAAGGCCTTCGATTCGTTCGATGGCATCAAAATGGTTGGCGCTGATCCGACCACATCCAACCAACGCGACCCTGAAGGATTTTCCGTCATTCATGCGCTTTCCCTCCCTTGGCCGGCGTACAGATTCCGGCGTTGATTGAATAGCCGGCGCCGCAGGCGCCGCACGTCGGGCTCTCACCCGCCGGGAGCTTCTCGCCGCACTGACACATCCACCCGATCCGGCGCGCCGGCACCCCGGCCATCAGCGCATACGGCAGGACATCCTTGGTCACCACCGCCCCGGCGCCGATGAAGCAGTACGCCCCCAGCGTCGCCCCGCAGACCACTGTCGCGTTCGCCCCGATGCTCGCCCCGCGCTGCACGAGGGTCCGCCGGTATTCGTGCTTGCGGCTCACGTGGCTCCGCGGATTCACGACGTTCGTGAACACCATCGACGGGCCACAGAACACATCGTCCTCGAGCTCCACGCCTTCGTAGATCGAGACGTTGTTCTGGATCTTCACGTTGTTCCCGATCCGCGTCCCACCCATCACCACCACGTTCTGCCCGAGGGAGCACCCCGCCCCAATCACCGCGCCCGGATTCACGTGGCAGAAGTGCCAGATGCGCGTCCCGTCGCCGACGACGGCACCGTCGTCGACGTAGGCCGAGGGGTGGATCACCGGGGCGCTCACGCGAGTTCCGCCTGCCACGCCTGCAGCGACTTCACCGCGATCGGCTGCGTGCGCGCCGCCTCGATGGCGGCGCAAGCGGCGCTCGCGCCGCTGAGCGTGGTGGTATACGGTACCCGGTTGGCGACCGCCGCCTGCCGCATCGAGTAGTCGTCCCGCTGCGCGCTCTTCCCGAGCGGCGTGTTGATCAGCAGCTGGATCTCGCCGTTCACCATCAGGTCGATCGCGTGCGGGCGCCCCTCGCTCACCTTGTGCACCACTTGCGCGGGGATCCCCTCGGCGGCGAGGTGCGCCGCGGTCCCCTCGGTGGCGACGAGGCCGAAGCCCATCTCGTGGAACCGGCGGGCGATCGCGACGACCCCCGCCTTGTCCCGCTGGTTGACGGTGATCATCACCTTCCCCGCCGTCGGGAGGCCGTTCCCCGCGGCGAGCTGCGACTTCCCGAACGCGGTCCCGAACTCCCTCGCGATCCCCATCACCTCACCGGTCGACCGCATCTCGGGGCCGAGGATCGGATCGAACTCGCGGAACTTCGAGAAGGGGAAGACGGCCTCCTTCACGCTCGTGTACGGCGCGATGATCTCCTCGGTGTACCCCAGGTCCACGAGGCGCTCGCCGAGCATCACCCGCGCCGCCAGCGAGGCGAGCGGCTTCCCGATGGTCTTCGAGACGAACGGCACCGTGCGCGAGGCGCGCGGATTCACCTCGATCACGTAGACCTGCCCATCCTTCACCGCGTACTGGACGTTGATGAGCCCGACGACGCCGAGCGCCTTCGCGAAGGCCACGGTGTGGCGGCGCATCTCGTCCTGGTGCGCGGGCGCGATGCGGTCGGGCGGGAGAACGCAGGCCGAGTCGCCGGAGTGGATACCGGCGTCCTCGATGTGCTGCATTACCCCGCCGATCACGACGGTCTCGCCGTCGGAGAGGGCATCGACATCGGCCTCGTACGCCTCCTCGAGGAAGGCATCGACGAGCACCGGCCGCTCCTCGGAGACGCGCACGGCGCGCTCGAAGTAGTCGCGGAGTGACGGCTCGTCATACACAATCTCCATCGCCCGCCCGCCGAGCACATAGCTCGGCCGCACGAGCACGGGGTATCCGATACGCGTGGCGATCGCGACCGCCTCCGGCACGCTCGTCGCGGTGCCGTTCGGCGGCTGCTGCACCCCGAGCCCCCGGGCGAGCGCCTCGAAGCGCTTCCGGTCCTCAGCGATGTCGATCGCCTCGGGCGACGTGCCGAGGATCGGCACCCCCGCCGCCTCGAGCGACTTCACGAGCTTGAGCGGCGTCTGGCCACCGAGCTGGACAATGACCCCCACCGGCTGCTCGCGCTCGACGATCTCGAGGACGTGCTCGAACGTCAGCGGCTCGAAGTAGAGCTTGTCGGAGGTGTCGTAGTCGGTCGAGACGGTCTCGGGATTCGAGTTGACCATGATCGTCTCGTAGCCGGCGTCGCGCAGCGCGAGGGCGGCGCGCACGCAGCAGTAGTCGAACTCGACCCCCTGCCCGATCCGGTTCGGCCCGCTCCCAAGGATGACCACCGACCTCCGACCGGAGCGCGGCGCCTCGGACTCCTCGTCGTAGCTCGAGTAGAGATACGGCGTGTTCGACGGGAACTCGCCGGCACAGGTGTCCACCATCTTGTAGCTGGGCCGGATCCCCATCCCCCACCGGCGGGCGCGGACCTCGGCCTCCGTCTCCCCGCGGAGCACCGCGAGCTGGGCGTCGGCGAAGCCCATCCGCTTCATCGCCCGGAGCGCCGTCGCATCCACCTCGGGAAGCGCGGCATAGGCCCGCTCCGCCTCGACGAGCTCCTCGAGCTGGCGCAGGAACCAGGGGTCGACCCCCGTGCGCCGATGAATCTCCTCCACCGACATCCCGAGCAGCAGGGCGCGCTTGATCTGAAAGAGCCGCTCCGGCACCGGCCGGACGAGGGCCGCCTCGACCGCCGCCAAGGTGTCGTCGGCGACGCGGTCGTCCGACGGGCGCGCCCCGACGGTCCACCCGGCCCGCCCCGTCTCGAGCGCCCGCAACCCCTTCTGGAACGCTTCCTTAAACGTCCGGCCGATCGCCATCGACTCCCCGACCGACTTCATCTGCGTCGTGAGGGTCGGATCGGCGCCGGCGAACTTCTCGAAGGCGAATCGCGGCACCTTCACCACCACGTAGTCGAGCACCGGCTCGAAGCTCGCCGGCGTGGTCTTCGTGATGTCGTTCGGGATCTCGTCGAGCCGGTAGCCCACCGCGAGCTTGGTCCCGATCCGCGCGATCGCGAACCCCGTCGCCTTCGACGCGAGGGCCGAGGAGCGGGAAACGCGCGGGTTCATCTCGATCACGACCATCTCACCGTCCGCGGGGTTCACCGCGAACTGGATATTGCACCCACCCGCCGCCACACCGATCTCCCGAATCACCCGGAGTGCGGCATCGCGCATCACCTGGTACTCCCGGTCCGTCAGCGTCATCGAGGGGGCGACGGTGACCGAGTCGCCGGTGTGCACCCCCATCGGGTCGATGTTCTCGATCGAGCAGATGATGACGACGTTGTCCGCCGAGTCGCGCATCACCTCGAGCTCGTACTCCTTCCACCCGATGAGCGACTTCTCGATCAACACCTGCGAGATCGGCGATTCCGCGAGGCCGCGCCGCACGATCCGCTCGAACTCCTCGCGGTTGTAGGCGATACCGCCCCCCGACCCGCCGAGGGTGAAGGCTGGCCGGATGATCGCGGGGAACCCCGTCCACTCGGCAATCGCGAGCGCCTCGTCCCAGGTGGTGGCGATGCGCCCCTGCGGGCACTTCAGCCCGATCCGCTCCATCGCCTCACCGAAGAGCTTGCGGTCCTCGGCGACCGCGATGGCACGCGCGTTGGCGCCAATCAGCTCGACCCCGTACTTCGCCAGCGTCCCATCCTCGTGGAGGGCCATCGCGACGTTCAGTGCGGTCTGCCCCCCCATCGTCGGCAGCAGCGCGTCCGGCCGCTCCTGGGCGATGATCTGCTCGACGTACGCCGGCGTCACCGGCTCGATGTAGGTCCGGTCCGCGAGCTCGGGGTCGGTCATGATCGTCGCGGGATTCGAGTTCACGAGGATGACCTCGTACCCCTCCTCCCGCAGCGCCTTCGCCGCCTGGGTCCCGGAATAGTCGAATTCCGCGCCCTGCCCGATGACGATGGGCCCGGAACCGATGAGCAGGATGCGCTTCAGATCGTCACGACGCGGCATACAGATGATCGCGAATGATGTCCCGCCGGCCCCGCCGCGGCGCCCAACCGGTGCGCGCGCGAAGCTTGGCGTTGTCCCCCACAAGATACGGCACGTCCACGGGGCGCTGAAGCGCCGCGTCGCTCTCGACGCGCGCCGTGACCCCGGCCTCCTCCAACACCTCGCGGGCAAGGTCGGCGACGGACACCCCCTCCCCGCTGCAGACGTTGTACGCCTCCCCCGCCGCCCCCGACGCCGCCAGCGCGCGGTACGCGTCCACCACATCGGCCACGTGCAGGTAGTCACGGACCGAACCGAGATTGCCGACGACGATCCGATCGCTCCCCTCGGCGCGGCACCGGAGGACCCGCTGCACCAACGCCGGGAGGAGGAAGACCGACGCGTGCCCTGGCCCGCAGTGATTGAACGACCGCGTCGCCATGATCCGCATCCCGTACGTCCGGGCCGCCGCCAAGGCGAAGTGCTCCTGCGAGCACTTCGTGGCGCCGTAGAACGTCCGCGGCAGGAGTTCGGCGTGCTCGCCGATGCGCCCCGCCGCCTCGGGCTGGCGGCCGTACTCTTCCGCGCTCCCGATCACGAGGATCGCCGGGTCGCCGCCCGCCTGGTCTCGCCACTCGCGTGCCGCCTCGATCAGGCGCACGCCGATGCCGACGTTGATCCCCAGGGCGGCCACCGGGTCGTCCCCCACGGCCGGGACGTAGGAGATGCCCGCGAGATGGTAGATCGCGTCGGGGCGCGCCACGTCGAGCAGCTGATGCATCGCCGCGAGATCCCGGCTCGCCGCGAGGTCGCCGGGGACCCATCGGACCGCCGCGACCTCCGCCGCCGTGAGCGTGCCCGGACTGGGCGGGACAGTGGCGGTGGTGGCGGTGACGGCGACGCCATCGGCGAGGAGGGCCTTCACGAGCCATTGGCCCACGAAGCCCTCCGCCCCGGTGACGAGCGCGCGCGTCACGTCAGGGGGCCGGGGTCGCGCGGTGCCGCGCGAGGTCGGCGTCCACCATCATCTGGACGAGCGCCTGGAACCGGACCGTCGGTTCCCACCCCAACTCGTGCCGCGCCTTCGACGGGTCGGCGACGAGGAGCTCGACCTCGGCAGGTCGTTCGAACTTCTTGTCGGTGACCACATGGGCGGTCCAGTCGAGCCCGACGTGCCCGAAGGCGGCTTCGCAGAGCTGCCGGACGGTCCACGTCTCCCCGGTGCCGATGACGTAATCCGCTGGTCGCTCCTGCTG
>JARIFA010000050.1 GCA_031127075.1 Gemmatimonadota bacterium
CTCGCCACCTCCGCGGCCTCCGGATCGATGCGCGAGGTCGAGCACGAGTCCGACGTGATCTTCCTCCTCGGGGCGAACACGACCGAGAGTCACCCGGTCTTCGGCGCCGCCCTCAAGCGGGCCCTGAAGCGCGGGGCCACCCTGATCGTCGCCGACCCACGCCGCATCGAGCTCGCCGCCCGCGCCGACATCCATCTGCAGATGACCCCGGGGACCGACGTGGCCCTGCTGAACGGGATGCTGCACCACGTGCTCGCGCAGGGCCTCGAAGACCGCGCCTTCATCGCCGCCCGGACCCGCGACTTCGACGCGGTGCGTGCCGCCGTGGCGCCCTACACCCCCGAGATGGCCGCGGCCATCACCGGCGTCCCTGCCGATGCGATCCGTCGCGCCGCCGAGGCGTACGCACGGGGTCCCCGCTCCGCGACGCTCTGGGCGATGGGGCTCACGCAGCACCATACCGGGACGGACATCGTCACCTCGCTGCTGAACCTGATGCTCGCCTGCGGCATGATCGGGCGCTGGGGCGCCCCGATGATTCCCATCCGCGGGCAGAACAACGTTCAGGGCTCCAGCGACATGGGGGCGATCCCCTTCGCCTTCACCGACTACCAGCGGGTGGATGACCCCGCCGTCCGCGCGGCGTTCGCGGCGGCCTGGGGCGTCCCGATCGAGCGGCTCGATCCGACGGTCGGGCGGAAGGTGACGGAGATCGTCGGGCGCGAGTCCCCTGTTCGCGGGCTCTACATCATGGGCGAGAATCCGATCATCTCCGACCCCGACGTCGCGCACGCCGAAGACTGGTTCCTCGGCCTCGACTTCCTCGCGGTGCAGGATCTCTTCCTGACGGAATCGGCGCGCTGCGCCGATGTGGTGCTCCCAGGCGCGAGCTTCGCGGAGAAGGACGGCACCTTCGTGAACACGGAGCGCCGTATCCAGCTCTCACGGAAGGCGGTCGACCCGCCCGGGCAGGCGCGCGGCGACCTCGACATCGTCCTCGATCTCTCCCGCCGGCTCGGGGTCCATACGCCGTATGGGACCGCGGCCGAGGTCTTCGATGAGATCGCGCGCGTGACACCGAACTGGCGCGGCGTTTCGCACGCGCGGCTCGCGGCGCGGGTCGGCGGGCTCCAGTACCCCGTGCCGGACAGCTCACACGAGGGGACGGCGTTCCTCTTCGCCGACCACTTCCCCACGGCGGACGGGCTCGCGCGGTTCCACCCGGTGGAGTACCTGCCGCCCGCCGAGCTGCCGGATGCCGAGTTCCCGTTCTTCCTGAACACGGGACGGCAGATGTATCACTGGCACACGGGCACGATGACGCGCCGCAGCACCGCACTCGACGCGCGCGAGAGCACGCCGACGCTCGAGCTGCACCCCGCCGATGCCGCCGACCTCGGCGTGGCCGATGGCGACGAGGTGCGGGTGACCTCGCGTCGGAACACCATCCGCGTGCACGTGCGGCTCTCGGGGCGTGTCGCCCGACGGCAGGTCTTCCTGCCGATGCACTACCGCGAGGCCGCGGCGAACCTGCTGACGAACCCGGCTCTCGATGGTCCGTCGGGCATCCCGGAGTTCAAGGTGTGCGCGGTGCGGGTGGATGCGCTTTCCCCGGTGGCGATGTCGGGCGATCATTAAGAGGTTCTCTTCCCACCCCCGAACGACGAGTCTCCCGGTGCGCGCACTGGTCAAGGCAGGTCCCACCGCAGGGTTCGAACTCCGTGACGTCCCCGTCCCGAGCATCCGCGACGATGAGGTCCTGATCCGCGTCCGGTCGGCCGGGGTCTGCGGGACCGACGTGCACATCCACGAATGGGATGCGTGGGCGCAGGGACGCTGTCGCCCGCCGTTCACCGTCGGGCACGAGTTCGCGGGCGTCGTCGAGCGCGTCGGGGGGCTCGTCACCAGCGTGCAGGTCGGGGATCGCGTGACCGCCGAGGGGCACATCGTCTGTGGACGCTGCCATCTCTGCCGCACGGGGAACGCCCACGTCTGCCCGGAGACGAAGATCATCGGGGTGGACCGCGACGGCGCCTTCGCCGATTACATCGCGATGCCGGCGAGCAACGTCTGGCACCTCGACCCCGCGGTGAGCTTCGCGGTGGGGGGCATCCACGACCCGATGGGGAACGCCTTCCACACGGCGCTCCACGGCACGCATCTCCCCGGCGCCACGGTCCTCGTGACCGGCTGCGGCCCGATCGGCATCTTCGCCGTCGGCATCGCGAAGGCGGCGGGGGCCTCCGCGATCATCGCCAGCGACGTCAATCCGACCCGCCTCGCGCTCGCACGCCGGATGGGGGCGACTGCGGCGGTGACGCCGACCGAGGCCGCCGAGGCGGTCCGCGCCGCGACGCACGGCCTCGGCGTCGACATCGTGCTCGAGATGAGCGGCGTCCCCGCCGCGATCCACCAGGCCTTCGCACTGGTGCGTGTCGGCGGCCGCGTGCAGATGCTCGGGATCCCCGCCAAGCCGATGGAGGTCGACTTCGCCACCGAGGTGATCTTCAAAGGGATCACCGTCTACGGGGTGGTCGGACGCCGGATGTACGACACCTGGATCGAGATGACGCAGTTCCTGCGCGCCGGCCAGTTCGATCCGACCCCCGCGATCACCCACACCTTCCCGCTGGAGCAGCACGCCGAGGCGATCGCGGCGATCAAGTCGGGGGAGGCGGGAAAGGTGATCTTCGAGATCTCACGGGACGGATGAGGCAGACCAGGTGACAGCGACCAGAGCACAGGACTGACGATGAACCAGGCGTTCGTGAAGGACCTCCAGGCGGGGCTCGATGCCCTGCAGGCGGCGGGAACCTATAAGCGGCTCAATCATCTCGCCTCGCCGCAGGCGGCGCGCGTGCAGATGGAAGGACGCGGGGAGGTCCTGATCCTCTCCTCCAACAACTACCTCGGGCTCTGCGACGAGCCGGCGGTGGTCGAGGCGGGGATCCAGGGGCTGCGGGACTTCGGGGCCGGCACCGGGAGCGTCCGCTTCATCTGCGGCACCTTCACGGTCCACCGTGAACTCGAGACGGCGCTCGCGCGCTTCGTCGGGACGGAGGCGTCGATGAGCTTCGTCTCCGCCTGGAACGCGAACGAGGGGCTCACCGCGTCGATCGTCGAGGCCGGGGACTTCGTCATCTCCGACGCGCTGAACCACGCGTCGATCATCGACTCGATCCGGCTCGCGAAGGCGATCACCAAGTGCACGACGGCCGTGTACGCGCACGGGGACCTCGACGACCTCGTCGCCAAGCTGCAGGCGAACGCCGGCGCGCGCCGACGCATCATCTGGACCGACGGCGTCTTCTCGATGGAGGGGAGCATCGCGAAGCTGCCGGAGCTGCTGCAGATCGCGCGCGACCATAACGCCATCCTTGTGATGGACGATTCGCACGCCACCGGTGTACTGGGGGCGACGGGCCGTGGCACCGCGGAGCACTTCGGTGTGGTCGGCGAGGTCGATGTCATCACCAGCACCCTTGGCAAGGCGCTGGGCGGCGCGGCCGGCGGGTTCGTCGCGGGTCCCGCGGCGCTCTGCGACACGCTGACACAGCGCTCGCGCCCGCAGCTCTTCTCGAACGCGCTGCCGCCGACGGTCGCCGCGAGCGCGCTCGCCTCGGTGGAGTTCATCGAACGGCATCCGGAGCGCGTGACGCGTCTCCACGAGAATGCGCGCTACTTCCGCGCCGCCATCCGAGAGGCGGGCTTCTCCCCGCTCGAGGGCGACACGCCGATCGTCCCGATCATCATTGGGGAGACGGCCGACGCGATCCGGATGAGCGATTGCCTGCTCGCCGAGGGGATCTTCGTGACGGGGTTCGGCTTCCCCGTGGTGCCGCAGGGGACGGCGCGCCTCCGCTGCCAGATCTCGGCGGCACATACCCGCGACGACCTCGACCACGCGGTGCGGAGCATCCGAAAGGTCGGGCTCGCGACCGGCGTGATCCGGTAGCGACCGCTCCGCGTCGCGCGCGCCGCCCGCGAACGCGGCCACGGCGACGGGCACGCCATCACGCACACGGGGCCGCCGGCATCAGCCGGCGGCCCCGTGGCCCATCCAACCTGCGCCGCGGTTACTTCGCGGCCTTCTTCTTCGCTGGCGCCTTCTTAGCCTTTGTCGGCTTCGTCGGCTTCACGGCCGGCGCGGCCGGCGCCTTCTTCGCCTTCGCACGCCCCTTCTTGGGCGCCTCGGCGGCCTCAGGCTCCGCGACCGGCGTGGCAGCGATCACGGGCTCGTCGACGACACCGAGGAGGAGGAGGCTCGGCGGCACCACCGCCTTCGCCCCCGGACGACCCCGGGTGTTCGGTGCAGAGCGCGGCCCCATCCCGCGCGGCGCGGGGGCCGTCGGCGCTGCGGCCGGCGTCGCCGCCGCCTCCGCGTCCGCCAGCTGGTCGGCGATGCTCGGACCACCGGACGAGGCCAAAACCTCAAAGCCCTCACCGCGCTTGCGGAGGTCGAGGATCCCGGCGTCGTGCGCGTCCTTGAGAATGCGCGCGAAATTCCGCTCGGAGAGCGACTCGCTGTCGCGATCGAGCAGCGTGCGTGCCTCCGCACGGACCCGCTCGGCGGGCACCGGGGCGTCGCCGCGCGTCACCGCCGCGACCGCACGCCGCACGAGGTCGAACGCCTCGTCGCGCGTGAGGCGCAGCCCTTCGGTGCCAATCGTCGCATCGACGGCCGGCGCCTTCGCCGTCGGCCGCTGCGCCGACTTCGGTGCCGGGGCGCTCGCGGACTCGCCCTCGGCGGCCGGCGTCTCCCCCGTCCCCTCGGCCGCCTCGCCGGAACGCTCGCGATCGCGGTCACGCCCGCGACCACCGCGCCCGCGACGCCCACGACGACGCCCACCCTCGCGCTCCTCACGCGGCTCACCCGCCGCCGGACGCTCGGTCGGCGCCGCACCCGCCTTCGACGGCGCTGGCCCGACTTCGAGCTGCCCGTTCTCGAGCTTCACCACATGGAGGAGCCCCTTCTGCGAGGCCTCCAGGCAGAAGCGTGAGAACTTGGCCATCCCAAGGTTCTTCTCATCGAACGACGGATCGATCTCGACCATCACCTGCTTCAGGCGGTCGGAGCGCATCACGTCGCCGTTGCGCTGCATCCGCGTGATCGCCTCGGTGACGAGCTCCCACGGATCCCACTTCTTCTGCTCCGCCTCGTCCCCGGATCGCACCAACCCGGCGAGCGCGTTGTACGAGTAGTACTCGTCGCAGTTCTGCACGAGGAGGTCGCTCGACGACTCTCGGATCCCGACACCGATCACGTACTTCCCGTACTCCTTGAGCTTGAGCACGAGGGACGAGAAGTCGGAGTCGCCAGAGAGGAGGATGAAGCTCCCGATCTCAGGACGCGTGAAGACGAGCTCCATCGCGTCGACGGCGAGTCGGATGTCGGTGGCGTTCTTCTTCGAGCTGCCGTAGGCGGGCGCGAAGATGAGGTCGATCGACGACTCGGAGAGCGGGACGATGTACTGCGGATAGCGGCGCCAGTCGGCGTAGGCGCGCTGGACGGCGACCTTGCCCGAGATGATGGAGCTGCTGAGGAGGTTCCGGAGCTCCGTCTGGAGGTCGGAGCGGATCCCCATCGTGACGTTGTCGAAATCGATGAGGAGCGCCGCGTTCGGCGCGTGGGGATGGCCGGGTGTCTCGGCCTGGGGCCCCCGATGGATGGGAGCCACCGCGGCGCGCCCGGGGCGCGCCGAGTGATGCGAACGATGTGCCATGCGTTTCCTTGGCGCCTCGCGCCATGGGAGTGATGAGGCGCGGGGGCGATCGCGCACAGCCGCTCGTCCGGACCCGCAGGTCCGGAAGATGCCGCTGGCGCAGCCGCACACCCGCTCGAGGCCTCGCGCTCGGGATCGGCGCCGGGCCACCCGATCCGGGGGACCACCGCGCCGCCGTCCACGGCGACCTCTGTCAGAATCGTAGTCGGTCCTACGCTAAATGTCAGGTGGGCTTCGACTTCCGCCCGATGCAGGCGGGCGTCCCCCACCGTAGGTTTGGGGTGTGTCACTTCGACCCACCTCGCGACTTCGCCGTCCCCTCCCGTTCCGGACGAGGCTCCTCCTCGTCCTGACGATGCTCGCCATCGTCCCCGCCCTCCTGCTGACGCTGGCGTGGAGCGGGATGGCGGCTCGCGTCCTGCCGATCGTCGGTGGGATCGGGGCGTGGGAAGCGGTGGTCCGGACCGGTGATGTCGCGATCGAGGCCGCCCGGACGCGCCCGGGCACACCGGAGGCGGCGGCCGCGCTCGACGCGCACGCCGCACTGCTCGACGCGTCGGCGGTGCAGGCCCGCCGGACGGCGTTCCTCGGGCAGCGGGTCGTCAGCGCCGTCCTCATCGTCGGGCTCGCGCTGCTCATCGTGCTCGGTCTCGTCACGTCGCGGGTGGCGGGTCACCTGAGTCGACAGCTCTCGCGGCCACTCGACGAGTTGGTCGGATGGACCGACCGCATCGCGCGCGACGCGCCGCTCCCCTCGGATGCCGAGGTGACGGTGCGCGGCGCACCGGAGTTCGGGGTCCTGCGGGAGGGGATGCGACGGATGGCCACCGAACTCGAGGCGGGCCGGCGCGCGACGGTGGAGGCGGAACGGCTCGGCGCGTTCCGCGAATCGGCCCGACAGGTCGCGCACGAGCTGAAGAACCCGCTCACCCCCATCCGGTATGCGGTGGCGACGCTCCGCCGCAGCGCGACCCCGGAGCAGCGCGAGGTGATCGACATCCTCGATGCGGAGTCGGCGCGGCTCGACGCGATGGCGACGAGCTTCGCGCAGTTCGGACGGCTCCCCGACGCGCCGTCGGCGCCGGTGGACCTCGCGGCGCTCGTCCGCGCGGCGGCCCGCCACACGCTGCCGCCGGAGGTCACCGTCCGGTTCGAGGGTCCGGAGGCGCTCGTGATCGACGGTCAGCACGAGGCGTTGCAGCGCGCGATCGCGAACCTGCTCCTCAACGCGACACACGCCACCGACGGCCACGGGACGGTGACGATCGCACTCACCGACACGGGGGCCGAGGTCACCATCGCCGTCTCGGACGACGGCTGCGGGATCCCGGCGGCGGAGCTGCCGCGCATCTGGGAGCCGTACGTGACCCGTCGAGCGGGTGGCACCGGGCTCGGGCTCGCGATCGTGAAGCAGACCGTCCTGGCGCATCGAGGACAGGTCGAGGCGACGAGCTGCGTCGGCGAGGGGACGACGATCACCCTGCGCCTCCCGCGTCGAGCGGAGTGAATCGAGATGCCCTCGGTGCTGGTGGTCGATGACGAGGCCAATCTCCGGTGGATGGTCGGAGCGGTCCTCGCGCAGGAGGATTACGAGGTGCACGAGGCCACGGACGCGGCCACCGGTCTCGCCAAGGCGCTGGACGTCGTCCCCGATGTGCTCCTGCTCGATCTGATGATGCCGGGCCCGCGCGACGGCCTCGAGCTCCTCGAGGCGATCCGCGCCCAGCTCCCCGACCTCCCGGTGGTGATGATGTCGGGGAAGGCGGCGCTCGCCGACGCGGTGCAGGCGACGCGGCTCGGCGCCGTGAACTTCCTCGAGAAGCCGCTCTCCCCCGAGGGCCTCGTGCTCGCGGTCGCGAACGCGATGGAGCTGCGTCAGGTGCGTCACGAGCGGGCGGTCCTGCGCGCCGACCTCGGGCTCGGCGCAGACCTCGTCGGCGACTCTCCCGCGATGCTCGCGGTGCGCGAGACGATCGCGCGCGTGGCCCGATCCGACGCGCGCGTCCTCATCACCGGCGAGTCGGGGACCGGGAAGGAGCTCGCCGCGGCCTCGGTCCACACGCGGAGCGCGCGCCGGGAACGCCCGCTCATCCGCGTCCCCTGCGCCGCCATCCCCGCGGAGCGCCTCGCGGCGGTGCTCTTCGGTCAGGAACGCGGTGCCATCACGGGCGACACCGAACGACGCATCGGCCACGTGGAGCTCGCGCACGGCGGCACGCTCGTCCTCGACGAAGTCTCGGCGTTGCCGCCTGACGTGCAGCGACGGCTCCGGCGCCTCATCGAGGCACGGGAGATCGAGCGACTCGGTGGGCGGCGCGCGATCAAGGTGGACGTGCGCCTCATCGCGACGAGCCGGCACGACCTGCCGCGTCTCGTGCGCGAAGGGCGGTTCGACGCCGACCTGTACTTCGGACTGAACGTGGTGGCGCTCCCGCTCCCGCCGCTCCGCGAACGGCCCACGGACCTCCCGGCCCTCGTCACGCACTTCGAGGCACAGCGCCAGCGCCGGGGTGACGCCACCCCGACTCGCTGGACCGACGACGCCCTCGCCCGACTCGCACGGCATCCGTGGCCGGGCAACGTGCGGGAACTGGCCAACGTGCTCGAGCGCATCGCCCTGCAGCACGGCGACCGGATCGTCGGCCCCGCCGAGGTCGATGCGGTGCTGCCCCCCGATGGCGAGCCCCTCCTCCCGGACGCCCAGCAGCTCGATGTCCCACTCGCCGACGCGCTCGACGCGCACGAGCGCCTGTTGATCCTCCGCGCGCTCTCGGCGGCGAACGGCGTGGTCGCCGAGGCGGCGCGACGGCTGCGGACCGACCGTCCCAATCTCTACCGCCGGATGAAACGCCTCGGCATCGGCGACGTAGGATAGATGTCCGCCGCTCGCTCGGCTCCCTTCCCGATCTCCTGACCCCGATATGTCGCGCATGCCCCGCCGCATCGGCACCTTGGTCCGCCACGTCACGTTCGCGTGCGTCGTCCTCGCGAGCCTGCTCCCCCGCACAACACACGCACAGGTCGGGCGCGCGACGCCCACCTGGCGTGAGGCGATCGCGCGCTACAACGCGCCGGGGACGACGCGGGTGGATGGCCCGTACACCCTCGACACCACCGCGCGCATCACCGGTGATGTCGCCGTGCTGACCGGTCCGGTCCGCATCGCCGGCACCATCGCGGGACACCTCGTCGCGGTGAACGCCGATGTGCGGCTCGACCCGAGCGCCGTCGTCGAGGGAGATCTCTGGGTCCTCGGCGGGACCCTCGACCGCGCCCCCGAGGCGCGCATCGGCGGCGAGGTGCGGCTGCAAGCGGAGGTCCTGCGCTACCGGCTCGAGGATGGCGTGCTGGTGGCCGAGGAGATGGGGCTCCGCGACTGGCTACCGGCGGATGCGCGCGACCGCGCGCCGCGCGGCGTCTCGACCGAACTCTTCCACGTCTCCGCGGCGACCTACAACCGCGTCGAAGGACTGCCCGTCTCCATCGGTCCGAAGCTCCGCCGGCGCACGACGTGGGGCCGCATCGACCTCTCGGCATTCGGCCTCATCCGGACCGCCGGCCCCGTCGAGTGGGATCGTAGCACCTTGGGGCACGATGCCTCGCTACAGGTCCGCATCGGCGAGTCGAAGGCCATCGCCGTCGGCGCGCGTGCCTTCGACCGCATCGATGCGATCGAGGCCTGGCAGATCTCCGACTCGGAATCAGGGCTCGCGACCTGGATCGCGCATCGCGACCAGCGCGACTACTACGGGCGACACGGCGGCGAGATGACGATCGGCGGACGCGCCGGCGGGTACGGAAGCTTCGATCTCTTCGTCGGGCGCGAGCGGTGGCGCACGGTCGCGTCGCGCGACCCCGTGACGTTGAGCCGCGCCCGCGAGGCGTGGCGGCCGAACCCCATCGTCGACGACGGCGTCGTCGACCTCAGCGGCATCCGCCTCCGCATCGACACGCGCGAGAAGCCACGTTCACCGCTCACCGGCGGCTGGTTCGTGCAGGCGGATCTCGAACGCGGTCGCGGTCGACTCCTCGCCGCGCTCGATCCTCGCATCATGTCGGCGCTCCCCTTCGCCCCGATCGTCCCGCAGGACGTCGCCTACACCCGCGGATTCCTCGACGCGCGCCGGCGGACCCGTATCGCGCCCGGGACCGAGCTCTCGCTGCGCCTCGTCGCTGGCGGATCACTGGGCGGGGATCGACTCCCGCTTCAGCGGCGCGTCTCCATCGGCGGCCCCGGCTCGGTCGAAGGGTACGATTTCCGCCGCGCCCCGAACGACGCCGTCGACGTCTTCACCTGCGGCGGCATCGGCATCTGGCCCGGCGATGCGACCCAGTGTGAGCGGATGCTCCTGATGCAGGCGGAGCTGCGCCAGCCGATCGGATTCGACTGGCGGATCGGGGGCGACGACTGGTCGATCGGAGTCGACGAGCGGCCGAGCTGGGTCCTCTTCGCCGATGCGGGCCGTGGCTGGACGCGGCCCGGCATGGGGGATCCGGCATTCGAAGCCACGGGGATCCCGGCGCTCGCGACCTTCCGCACCGCGCTCGGTCTCGGCATCGACTTCGGGGGGCTCGGCCTCTACGTCGCGAAGGCCGTGTCGACGGGTCCCGAGCCGATGAACCTGCTGCTGCGCGTCGGCCGCCGCTTCTGATGCACTGGGCGGTGCGCTCCCTGCTGCGTGCGGTAACGCTCGGTGCGGTGCTCGTGCCCTCGCTCGGCGCGTCGCTCGGCGCGCAGGAGCGGCCACCCGGCGTCCTCATCGAGCTCCCGGCGACGGAACGTCTCGCCGACGACGGACCGACGGTTCGTGCCCAGGGGCTGCTGACCTCCCCGAACATCGCGACCCTCGTGGCGGCCGGGTTCCCCGCACGGCTCCGGTTCCGCTTGGAGCTTTGGACCGAAGGCCGGCTCGTCGACGAACTCCAGCGGGCGGTGACGTGGGATGTGGTGGTCCGCCGCCTCGGTGGGGACGAGCGCTATGAGGTGACGCAACTCGTCGGTGCCCAGCGTGTCGCCCTCGGCGCTTATCGAGTGTTCGCGGACGCGGCGGGCGCCGCGGAGCGAGGGGTCCGCGTCCCGCTGCGCGCGCCGGCCGACGGTCGGTCCCATTACTTCGTGGCAACCGTCGAGGTGGAGGCGCTCTCGGTCACCGACCTCGACGAGGTGAACCGGTGGCTGCGTGGGGAGCTCGAACCGGCGCTCCGAGGGGACCGCGACGCCGCGCCCGCGCTCGGACGCGGCCTCCGCACGCTCGCGACCCGCCTCCTCGGCGGGGACCGACGCCGCTACGAGGCGCGGAGTCGGTCGTTCCGCGCGATTTCGCGCACCACCGTCTCGCCGTAGAAGAGGCGGATGTAGCGCGCCTGCGTCGGCGTGAGGCGGCGCACCGCCCAGGCCAGGTGTACGAAGTGCGGCTCCGCCGGCTCGGTGAGGAGCTGCATCCCGCATTCCGAGATGAGATGGTTCGCCTTCCGCGTGTTGCACGACGAGCAGGCGGTGACCACGTTCGTCCAGACGTTGAGCCCACCCCGGGAAATGGGAATCACGTGGTCGCGCGTGAGCGACTCCCGCGGGCGCAACGCCTCATTCGGGCGGCCACAGTACTGGCAGCAATATCCGTCGCGCGCGAAGAGGAAGGTGTTCGTCACCTGCCGGCGGAAGCGCCGCGGGACGTGCACGAACGAGCGGAGCCGGATGACGACGGGGTGTGGCACGGAGAGGCGCGCGGCGCGGACCGCGCGCGAGGCGTCGGCCTCGACGATCTCCGCCTTCCCATCGATGACGAGACGCAGGGCCCGCTTCAGCGGGACCATCGTGAGCGGTTCGTACGACGCGTTCAACGCGAGACACCCGACGGTCACTCAGACCTCGCTGAAGGACACTCGAAGCATAACGCGCCGCGCCCGAGGGTCGCCAGCCGTCGGGTCAGGGGGTCCGGCAGCTCCCGCTCGGTGCCGGTTCCGTCCCGGCGAGGAAGTACTCGAACCGGACCGAATCCCCCTCGACCGGGCACGAGGCCGGCAGCCGCTGCCCCGTCCGCTCGTCGATGGGGATGGCACTCACCCCGATCGGACGCGGCCAGTCCGCCGAACCCGGACGGCGCGCATACACCTCGCGCATGAAGGCCGCCCACGCCGGCGCGGCCAGTTGGCCCCCCTGCGCGTTGTCCTTGATCCGCCGGCGGCGGTCGAACCCCATCCAGACGCCGGCGACGAGATCCGAGGTGTAGCCGACATACCAGACGTCAGAGTAATCGCTCGTCGTCCCCGTCTTCCCCGCCGTCGGGAGCTGGAAGCCCGCGCGACGGATGGCCGTCCCCGACCCCCGGTTCACGACGTCCTTCATCATATCCACCATTAGCCACGCGGCTTCGGGGCTCAACACCTGGACACGCTCCGCCTTCGCCTCCTCGAGAACACGGCCGTCGGTGGTCTCCACGCGCACGAGCGGGTTCGGGGCCACGCGCCAGCCGAGGTTCGCGAAGGTCGCGTACGCCGCGATCAGCTCGAGCGGCTGCACCTCCGCCGTCCCGAGGGCGATCGAGGGATACGGCGGGATCTCGGTGGTGAGACCGAAGGTGTGCGCGAGGTCGGCGACCGCGCCCTCACCGACCTCCATCGCCGTCTTCACCGCCGGCAGATTGCGCGACATGAAGAGGGCGCGTCGCATGGACATCTCGCCCTCGTAGGTGTTGTCGAAGTTCTTTGGGCTCCAGAGCGACCCATCGGCCTGCGAGACCTCGATCGGCGAATCGTCGACGACCGCGCTCGGCGCGCGCCCCGCCTGCACCGCCGCGGCGTACACGAAGGGTTTGAAGGTCGACCCGGGCTGCCGGAGCGCCTGCGTCGCCCGGTCGAACTTCGAATCATCGTAGTCGCGCCCACCGACGAGGGCACGGATCCCGCCGGTCCGCGGATCGATCGCGACGAACGCGCCCTGCAGATAGGGGGAGTCGGCAGATGCGGGCTCGTCGGCACCGCCGACCGCACGGGCGAGATACCCCTCGTAGGTGAGGTGCGGGTACGAGCCGTGGACCCCGGCCTCGACGGCACGGAGCTGGCGGTCGATCGCACGCTCGGCCGCACCCTGCATATCGAGGTCGAGCGAGGTGATCACGCGCAACCCCTGCCGCGTCGCACGCGTGCCGTAGCGCTCGGCGAGAATCTGCCGGACCCACTCGACGAAATAGGGCGCGACGTCGCCACCGCCACGGACCGTGCGAACGATGCGCAGCGGATACGCCTTCGCCGTCGAGGCGTCGGCATCGGCCAGCGCCCCACCGCGCCGCATCAGCTCGAGCACGGAATTCCGGCGCTGGATTGCCCGGTCGGGGAAGCGGCGCGGGTTATACCGCGCCGGCGCCTTGGGCAGCGCGGCGAGCATCGCCGCCTCGGCGACGTTCAGCTCCGTGACCGCCTTGCCGAAGTAGCGCTGCGCCGCGGACTCCACACCGTAGGCGCCCGCTCCGAGCGGGATCTGATTCAGGTAGAGCTCGAGGATGCGCTCCTTCGGGAACCGCGCCTCCAGCTGCCGCGCCACCTTCATCTCACGGAATTTCCGCAGCAGGTTGTCACGGACGCCGGAGACGCGCGTGCGCGACGGGAGCTGCTCGGGAAAGACGTTGCGCGCGAGCTGCATCGTGATCGTCGAGAAGCCCTCCGAGAGCCCACCGGCCTTCACGTTCGACCAGACCGCGCCGAAGATGCGCCGATAGTCGATGCCACCGTGCCGATAAAAGCGCTTGTCCTCGGTGAGCACGAAGGCCTGTACGACGTGCGCCGGGATGTCGGTAAGTCGCACCAGCGACCGGCGCTCGAGCCCCACCTCGGCGATGAAGCGGCCGTCGACAGCGTAAAGCCGCGCGGGCTGCGCCGGCTCGTACTCGTCGAATTGCGCGACGGACGGACAGACGTCGCCACGGCAGAGGAAGAAGTTCCACCAGACGAGCCCCGACACCCCGACCACGAGGGCGCCGACGCCGAGGGTCAGCAGGAGGGGGCGGATCAAGCGTCGCATCGCGTCCCGGAAGCTAGGGTGCGGCGGGGGGCGCGGGCAACGCAGCGGGCAACGCAGCGGCCGAGCGCGCGGCATGCCCACGGCGGACGCCGACCGACATCGGCCAAGCCGGGAGTCCCCGTCTCTCGACGAGACGGATAGCTTTCCCGCCATGGCGTCATCCTCCGCCCCCGACTCCCTCCCGCTGCTCGACGAGCTCGCCTGGCGCGGCCTCCTGTTCCAGCAGACGGAGGGGTGCGCCGAGGCGCTCGCGGCCGGGGTGGTCCGCGGCTACTGCGGCTTCGACCCCACCGCCGACACCCTGCACGTCGGGAACCTCCTGCCCCTGCTGGGGCTCGTCCGCCTCGTCCGTGCGGGCCACGAGGCGGTCGCCCTCGTGGGGGGCGGCACCGCGCTCATCGGCGATCCGAGCGGCAAGTCCGAGGAGCGCCCGATCCGCCCCGCCGAGGAGGTCGCGGCGAACGCGGAGGCGATCGGCCGGCAGATCCGGGCCGTGATGTCCAACGCGCTCGGCGAGGCCGCCCTCGCGCGCGTCCACGTCCGCGATAACCGCGACTGGCTTGGCGCGCTCGGCCTCATCCCCTTCCTGCGAGATACAGGGAAGCACTTCAGCATCAACTGGATGATGCAGAAGGACTCGGTCCAGTCGCGGCTCGAGACCGGGATCTCGTACACCGAGTTCTCCTACATGCTGCTGCAGGCATACGACTTCCTGCGGCTCTTCCAGGCGGACGGCGTCACGCTGCAGATCGGCGGCAGCGACCAGTGGGGGAACATCACGGCGGGGACGGAACTGGTGCGGCGCGCGGCACGCGGCGCGGTGCACGGCCTCACCTTCCCCCTCCTCACCGACGCGCAGGGTCGGAAGTTCGGGAAGACCGAGGCCGGCGCCGTCTGGCTCGACGCGGCCCGCACGAGCCCGTACCGGTTCTACCAGTTCTGGATCAACACCGAGGACGCCGACGTCGGACGGCTGCTACGCTCCTTCACGCTGCTCGACCAGGCGACAATCACGTCGCTCGAGACCGAGCACGCCGCGGCACCGCATGAGCGGCGCGCGCAGCGCCGGCTCGCGGCGGAGGTCACGACCCTCGTCCACGGGGCGGCCGCAACGGCGGTGGCGGAGCGTGTCTCGGCCACCGTCTTCGACAAGAAGGCCGATGCCCACGCGCTCGATGACGCGGTCTTCGCGACGCTCGCGGCGGAGATGCCGAGCGTGCAGGTGACGCCGGCCGAGGGCCG
>JARIFA010000051.1 GCA_031127075.1 Gemmatimonadota bacterium
CCGGGCGCGTAGCGCCAGGCCCCCGTCGTCCGACCAGCTCGATGGGTGCTAGTCCAGCCAGTGGCCGAACCAGTCCCGGAGCCGTCCGAGCCGATCGACGAGGAGCCACGGCTCACCCGACCGCGACAGGTCGTGCGTCGACCGCGGATACCGGACGAACTCCACCGGCGTCCCCTGCCGCTTGAGCGCCGCGAACCACTGCTCGGCGTCGGTCATCGGGGTGCGGTGATCCTCTTCGCTCTGGAGGATGAAGGTCGGCGTCGTCACCCGCCGGACATTCCGGATCGGTGAGAGCGAGTCGTACATCGCCGGGTTGTCCCACGGACGCCCGAAGAACTCGAACTCCGTGAGCCCCTGCGCGTCGCTCGTGCCGTACCACGACCACCAGTTACTGATCATGCGGTCGGCCTGCGCCGCCTTGAAGCGATGCGTCTGCGTCGTGATCCAGGCGGTCATCACGCCGCCGTACGACCCGCCGGTGACGCCCATCCGGGTGGAGTCGACATCGGGACGTACCGCCGCGATGTCCACCGCCTTCATCAGGTCGAGGTAATCCTCGGCGAACCAGCGGCCGCGGGTGTCATACGTGAAGTCCGCGCCGTAGCCGCTCGAGCCGCGCGGGTTGGTGTACAGCACCATGAAGCCGGCGGCGGCGAGGTTCTGCGTCTCGTCGAACCACTGCTCGCCGTACTGGCTGTGCGGGCCGCCGTGGATGTAGAGCACGAGCGGATACTTCCGGCCGGCCTGGTAGCCGAAGGGCTTCATCAGCCATCCCTCGATCTCGAGGCTGTCGGCGGCGCCCGCCCGGCGCGGCATCCGATAGAGGAGCCGCTCCGCATCCGACCAGGCGATCTCCCGATTGACCGCGTCGTTGAACGAGGTCAGTCGACGCTCTGGACGGCCATCGGTGCCCGCGACGAAGAGCTCCGTCGGCATCGTGACGCTCGACGAGACGTAGGCGACCTGCTTTCCCGCCGCATCGTAGGCGAAGCCGTTCAGCTTGCGACGCCCGCCGAGGAGCTCGCGACGCGCGCCCGTGGTGGCATTCACCAGGAAGAGCGCACTCGAGCCACCGATGTCGGCCGACATCGCGATCTCGCCGCTCGGGAGCCAGTCCATCCCACCGGGCTCATAGCGCCACCCCTCGGTCAGGACCTTCACCGCGCCCGTCGCGACGTCGGCCACGGCGAGCACCGCCTGCTTCACGCGACCGGGACGCGAGACGAAGGCGATCCGCTTCCCGTCCGGCGACCAGGTGAGATCGCTCTCGGCTCCCATCACCGTCGCGACCTTCCGCGGGGTACCACCAGCGATCGGGAGCACGTAGATGTCGCTCTCATTACGATCCGCCTCGTCGCGCACGGCGTCGTACGGCAGCTCGGCGATCGAGTCGTTGTAGGCCGTCACCGCGCTGTCGGACTTGAGGGCGACATCGGCCGTGAACGCGATCCACTTGCCATCGGGCGAGACGACCGGCGCGCGATGCGAGTACGAGGTGTTGGTCAGCTGGGCCCGCTTGGCACCCGGCACCTGCGTGAAGAGCTGCTGCGGCCGGATGACGCGCGCCTGGCGCGGGCCGGGGAGGAACCCCTGCCCGTTGGCCTTGTAACGCGCCTCGGTGATGTGACGGCCGTCGAAGCGTGACGGATCCACCGGCTTGGTGATCGCGCCGAAGGGCGGGCGCGCCATCGGCGGCATTCGGCCGAAGGGGTCGTTCGCCGCCGCGGGGCCACCACGGCCAGCGGCACCGGTCGCTCCGGCAGCCGGCCCAGCCGCCGCGCCGGTGTTCGCGCTGTCCTCGGTCGCCGCCGCCGCGAAGACGGCGAACTTCCCGTCACGCGGCCACGAGCCCGTGGGATAGTCAGCGATCTGCGCGGCCTCACCGCCGGGCGCATCCATCCGGATGGCCCAGCTGTTCCCCGTGCCGCCCGGCCGCGAGGAGGAGAAGAAGAGGTACTTGCCGTCCGGGGAGAAGCGCGGGCTGGCGCTCTCGTAGCCCGGGGCGGTGTAGCGGACCGCCTCACCACCAGCGGTCGACACCATCCAGACCTCCTGATGCCGCTTGTTCTCCCGCTCGTTGACCGTGGTCACCGTGAAGGCGACCTGGCGTCCGTCCGGCGACATCGCCGGCTGGGAGACGGTGGTGAGGCGGTACCAATCATTGGGCTGCATCGCGCGCGGGCTCTGCGCGGCGAGCGCGGTCGGGAGGACCAGGGAGAGGGCGAAAAGACGTGTCATGAGGAGAGGGGTCAGGGGACAGGGATCAGGGTTCAGAGCGCCGTGAGGCGATCACGCACCGCCAAGACTACGAGCGCGCGGGGAACTCCGTTGCGAGTGCCGCCGCCGTGCGGAGCCCCAGCGCGGCGAAGGTAAGGGTGCCGTTGCAGCAGCTCGCCGTGACGTGGGTCGGCGCCCCCGCTACCCAGAGGTTCTCGTGTTGATGCGTCCGGCCGTGGCGATCGACGACGCTCGATGCGGGGTCATCGCCCATCCGGCAGCCCCCGCCGGGATGCTCCTGCCCGATGTCCCCTGCCGCCGAGGCGTCGGAGATAATCGCCCCGTTGCCCGCGCGCGCCATCCGTGCGAAGAGGGCGCGGATCTCGTCCTCCTGCCACCCGCGGAGCGCCGCGGACTCGGGCGCGTCGCGAAAGGCGAGACGCGGCATCGGGTCGCCCCACGCATTGCGCGTGCCGGCATCCAAGGTGAGCGCACTTTCCCGGTCAGGGAGTACGTCGTAATACGCGCGGATCCGCGCCACCCCGGTCTTCGTGCGGCGGCGCCAATCCGCCAGCAGGGTATCGCCGAGCAGAAGCCCACCCGAGTCGTCGCGAAGCCTCGGGCCGTGCCCGAACGAGGACTCCCAGACGCGGAGGTCGTGGCGGAGATACCGATCGGGATGCCCTCGCCGCATGAACTGCTTGGTGACGAGGGAATGCTGGACATTCACCCCGGGGAGAAGGTCGAGCGGGAGCCGGATCTGCGCCGCGACGTTCCGATGCCCGCAGAGATACTTCCCGACGAGCCCCGACCGATTCGCCAAGCCATCCGGGTGCGCCGCATCAGCCGACAGGAGCAGGAGGTGGGGCGCCCAGGTGAAGCCCCCGGTGAGCACGAAGGTCTTCGCGCGCACCACGACCGTCTGGGCGTGCTGCCGCGTGGAGTTCCCCGTGGCCTGCGTGATGCGCCCCGTGCGGGCGTCGGCCTGCAGGCGACGGATCAGCGTGTCGGTCACGAGCCGGATGCGTCCCGCCCGGACGAGCGCGTCGTACGTGAAGTCCGGCGAGTACTTCGCCCCCGTGGGGCAGATGGGGTAGCAGGTATCGCAGCGCTGACAGACGCCGCGCCCCCCGTGCGCGACCGAGTTCTTCGCGCTCGGCTGGCTCCACATCGTCACGCCCGCGGCAGCCGCCCAGCCGCGCAGCTGGCGCAGGGAATCGCTCAGCGGCAGCGGCGGCAGCGGGAAGGGCTGGCCACGCGGATCCATCGCCGGCGGCCCCTGCTCCCCTGCGATGCCCATCCGCTCCTCCGCCTCCTGATAGAACGGATCGAGCTCCTCGTACGTGATGGGCCAGTCGTCGCCGACGCCGAAGAGGCTCCGCACCTGGAAGTCCTCGGGCGCGTAGCGAGGCGTCACGCCCCCCCAATGCATGGCGAGTCCGCCGACGTTCATCGTGGGCGAGTAGCCATACGCGGTGCCGAGCGCGTTCTGGTCGTCGATGTGGTCCTGCGTCCACGGTGACTCGCCGTAGTCCTGCCAGCGCTGCCGACGCGCGTAGCGGTCGCGCAGGGAGGTGGTGTGCGTCCCCGCCTCGATCACCGTGATCTCCGCGGTGGTGCGCGCGGCCAGCGACTCCGCCATCATCGCGGCGGTGATTCCCGCGCCGATGAGGCAGATGTCGGTCTCGATCACCCGGGGCGCGGTCATCGGGGCGTCTCTCCCACGATCGGCAGCGGACGCCGTGCTGTCTCGGCCAGCGAGCGGCATTGCCCCGCCCCGATGCGCGCGCCGTAGGCGAGGTCCTGCGCTTCGCTCGTCGCGGCCCAGTGCGCGAGGAGGGCGACCGCGACGTGATCCGCCCCCAGCGGTGATGATGGGAGCGTCCCGTGCCGCCCGCCGCGCAGCGCGGCATCGAGCACCGCGCGGCGGCCAGCGAGGTCGAGCTGGACGAAGCCACGACGGCGGATGCGGCGGGCGAGCAGGTCGAGCGCCTGCAGCTGCGCGCGCCACCCGGGCGCGGGGTCAGACCGCGTGTAGGTGAGCTCCGCGTAGCCATAGCCGTGCATCTCCTCGGCCACCGGCACGTAGGCGGCGAGCCAGGCCGTGAAGGCGGCGATGGCGCGAGCGCGACCGGCGGCCCCGAGCGATTCCGGGAGTATGGCGTCGCCGAGGGCCGCGAGCATCACGGCATCAAGCGCGCGCGACGGCGGCTGCGCCCCCGACGTCGGCGTCGCGGGCGGTTGCCCATCAGCCTCGGTGGGAATCGGGATCGCCGCTCCCGCCGCCCCCAGCAGGGAGCGGCGCAGGAAGTCGCGCCGGTCATGCGTCATCCCGGGATACTACGCCCCGCTGGCGTCGACCGCGATGGGTTCCGCCATCCCCGGATGGCATCAGCGCGCACCGCGGCACAGATTCCCTCCGTGCGTCGTCACCTCTCCCGCCCGTTGCTGCCGCGATGAAGCTCTCCTGGGCCTCGATCGGCATCGCGCTCGCCATCCTCGCCGTCTTGGCGACCCCGCTCATCATCCTGCACTTGCTGTGGGACCGTGAGCCGTACCGGGCCGAGCGGATCACGCTGGTGGACTACACGGTACCGTTCGAGGGGGCGCGGGAACACGTCGGGGCCATCTGGCTCCTGAATCACGAGAAGTATTCCCCGCCGTCCGGCGACGCGTGGCAGCCCCTCGGCTCCCACGTCGGCTATGACCCGCTCGACCCCCAGCACCCGACGCGCATCGCCGATCAGGATCTCTCCGAGACCGATTGGCTCTACGTGACCGACACGTACGGCGTCTATGAGGGCGACCTCACGGCAGACCGGTGGCAACGGAGCCATCTCGATTACTCGCGTCTCGTGTTCGGCGGGATCACCGAGCTCGATGCCCTGACGATCGCCGACTACACCGGCCGCGGCGGGCACGTCTTCCTCGAGTTCAATGCCCTCGAGTCACCGACGGCGGGACGCGCGCGTGCGATCATGCAGGACCAGCTCGGCGTCCGCTGGACCGGCTGGACGGGGCGGACGTTCATCAACCTCTACGATCCGACCGACGTCCCCGCCTGGCTGCCCGAGCTCTTCGCGAAGCAGTTCGGTGACAACGCCGAGCTACCCCGAGATCCAACGACGGTGCTGGTGCACGAGGACGGTCGACTGATCCTCCTCACCGACGAGGACTTCCGGGCGGCGGCGCCATCGATCGCGGTGACCGCGCGCGGACGTGAGGTGATCCCCCTCGCCCGGACCGGGATGGGGATGTTCTACTGGTTCCCAATCCTCACGGCGGATCCCGCGACGGAGGTACTCGCCGAACTCGTGCTTCCCGCGACGCCGGGGTCGGACTCCGCACTCCTCGCGAACCGGATCCCGCGCCGCCTGCCCTTCCTGACGCGGCGCACCGACGGCGGCGCCCATCGCCTCTACCTCGCGGGCGACCTCGCCGACGTGACCTTCGATGCGAAGTGGTACGGCTTCAAGGGGATCGCCTCCGCGCGTCGCTGGCAGGAGAATAATCCCGCCCGCTCCACCAGCGAGTCCGCGTACTGGGGCTTCTACGTGCCGGCGGTGCGGCAACTGTTGCGCGAGCCGTTCGACGGCCCGCCGCCGGCGATCGCTACCGGGCGCTGAACGACCGGAGGACCTTCCCCGCCCGCGCCGCCGCCTCGGCGATGCGCTCCGGGCTGGCGATGAAGGAGATGCGGAAGAAGCCCTCGCCCCCCGCGCCGAGCGCGGCCCCCGCGAGCACCACGACCCCCTCCTCCTCCATCAAGCGCTCGTGGAAGGCCATCGAGGGTACGCCCGCCGGCAGCGGCACCCAGAGGTACATCGATGCTTTCGGCGCCTCCGCAATCTCGAAGCCGTTCGCCCGGAACGCGGCGACCGCGGCATCGCGCCGTTCGCGGAACACCTCGACGTTCCCCGGCACCCACTCGGCCCACGACTCGAGCGCGGCGATCCCCGCGCGCTGCACGGCCATGAACTGCCCCGTGTCGAGGAAGCTCTTCACCTTGGCGAGCGCGCCGACGATCGCCGGATTGCCGCACGCCCAGGCGCAGCGCCACCCGGTCATGTTGTACGTCTTCGAGAGCGAGTGGAACTCGATCGCGCAGTCCCGAGCGCCCGGGACATCGAAGATGCTCGGCGCGACGTAGCCGTCGAACGTCATCTCCGAATAGGCATTGTCGTAGACGAGCACGATGCCCCGACGGTTGCACACCTCGACGACCTTCGCGAGATAGTCGAGCGGCGCGATCGCCGCGGTCGGATTGTTCGGGTAGTTCAGGTAGAGCAGCTTGGTCCGCGCGAGCACATCCTCGGGGATCTCGTCGAGGTCGACGAGGAAGTTCGTCCGCGGCGTGATCGGGTAGAGATACGGCTCGGCCTCGCTCAAGAGGGTGCCGCCGAGATAGGCGAGATACCCGGGGTCGGGGATGATCACCGCGTCTCCCGCCTGCGCGTACGCGAACGCCAGGTGCGCGAGCCCTTCCTTGCTCCCGATCAGGGGCACGATCTCCTTCAGCGGATCGAACCGGTGCCCGAAGCGACGGACCATCCAATCCGAGACCGCCTCACGGAAGGCCGGCAGCCCGAGGCCGAAGCTGTACCGACTGAGCGCGGGGTCGTGCGCCGCCTGCGCGAGCGCCTCGACGGCCGCCGGCGGCGAGGGGAGGTCGGCGTCGCCGGCACCGAGGTCGATGACGTCCATCCCACGCGCGATGAGGTCGCGCTTCTTCTGCGGGATGGTCGCGAGGAGATAGACGGGCAGCGAGTCGAAGCGACGGGTCGTGCGCATGCCGGAAATGTAGTGCCGCCCCGAGCGCCTCAGCTCGTCGGCGGCGAGAAGCCGGACCCGCCCTCGACCCAGCTGTACATGTACTTCGGGTCCTCGTACGGGAGGATCGCCTGCGCGACCTTGAGCGGCCGGAACGAGTCCATCATCACCGCGAGCTCGTTCGTGTGCGTCATCCCGATGCTCCCCTCATACCGGCCCGGGTGCGGCCCGTGCGGGATGCCGTCCGGATGGTGCGTGATCGAACCGTACTCGATCCCCTTCCGACTCATGAACTCGCTCGAGGCGTAGAAGAGCACCTCGTCCGAGTCCACGTTGCTGTGGTTGTACGGCGCGGGAATCGCCTCGGGATGGAAATCGTAGGGCCGCGGGCAGAACGAGCAGATCACGAATCCGTCGCCCTGGAAGGTCTGGTGCACCGGCGGCGGCTGGTGCACCCGCCCGACGATCGGCTCGAAGTCGTGGATGTTGAACGCCCACGGGTAGAACTGGCCGTCCCACCCGACCACATCGAGCGGGTGGTGATCGAGGACAATCTCGTTGAGCCCGTTGTACTGCTTGATGACGATCGGGAAGGCGCCCTTCTCGTCGTGCGTGCGGAGCTCGCGCGGGATGCGGATGTCGCGCTCGCTGTACGGCGCCCCCTCCACCAGCTGCCCGACCGCGTTCAGATAGCGCTTCGGCGGACGGATGTGACCTCGACTCTCCATCACCAACAGCTTCGCGGGCTTGGTGAATCGATACCGATGCAGGATATGGCGATGGATGACGAGGTAGTCACCAGGGATGAACGGCAGGTCGCCGTACTGCGTCTCGAGGTGCCCCTCTCCCTCGGCGACGTAGACGACCTCATCCCCCTGCGCGTTCCGATAGAAGTGCTCGTCCTCACGGTCCGGTGCCACGTACAGCATCGCGATGTCGTTGTTGAAGAGCATCGGGACACGGTCGAGCGTCGGGCTGCCACCGCGCGCGACCCCCGCGGTCTTGAAGTGCCGATGCTTGAGCGTCTTGTCGTCGCTCGCGAGGTAGGGCGTCTCGCGCAGCCGACGGACCGACGTGACCGTCGTCGGCGGATGAATATGGTACAGGAGGGCAGCCGGCCCGGTGAACCCCTCGATGCCGACGAGCTGCTCGTGGTAGACAGAGCCATCCGGCTTCCGGAAGGCGATGTGCCGCTTCCGCGGGATGGTGCCCAGCGTGTGGTAGTACGGCATCAGAGGTTCCCTCGGAGCGCCTGCTCGCGCTCGATGCTCTCGAAGAGCGCCTTGAAGTTGCCGGCGCCGAAGCTCTTGGCCCCCTTCCGCTGGATGATCTCGAAGAAGAGCGTCGGGCGGTCCTGCACCGGCTTCGTGAAGATCTGCAGCAGATACCCTTCGTCGTCCCGGTCCACGAGGATCCCGAGCTCGGCGAGCGGGGCGATGTCCTCATCGATCGTCCCGACGCGGTCGAGCACCGTCTCGTAATACGTCCGCGGGATGGAGAGGAACTCGACGCCGCGGGCCTTCAGCGCGCGGACGGTCGAGATGATGTCGTCCGTCGCCACGGCGATGTGCTGCACGCCCGGGCCACGATAGAAATCGAGATACTCCTCGATCTGCGACTTCCGCTTCCCCTGCGCCGGCTCGTTGATCGGGAACTTGATGCGGCCGTTCCCGTTGCTCATCACCTTCGACATCAGCGCCGAGTACTCGGTCGAGATGGTCTTGTCGTCGAAGGAGAGGAGGTTGTAGAAGCCGAGGACGCGCGAGTAGAACTCGACCCAGTGGTTCATCTGCCCGAGTTCGACGTTGCCGACGCAGTGATCGACGTACTTGAGCCCCACCGGCTCGGGCTGGTACGGGTTCTCCGCGGCGCGGAAGCCGGGCAGGAAGACGCCGGCGTACCCCGAGCGCTGGACGATCGAGTGGATGGTGTCGCCGTAGGTGCGGATCGCGGCGATCACGACGGTGCCGTGCTCGTCCGTCAGCTCGGTCGGCTCCTGCACCGAGGTCGCCCCGCGCTCCACGGCCTTGGCCCAGGCATCACGCGCATCATCGACCCAGAAGGCCATGTCACGGACGCCGTCGCCGTGCTGCGCGACATGCGCCGCGACCTCCCCCTCCGGACCCATCGGGGTCGTGAGGACGAACCGGATCTTCCCCTGCTCGAGGACGTAGCTCGCGCGGTCGCGCGTCCCCGTCTCCGGGCCACGGTACGCGACCAGCCGGAAACCGAAGGCGGCGCGATAAAAGAGCTGGGACTGCTTCGCGTTGCCGACCCAGAACTCGATGTAATCGGTCCCGTTGATCGGGAAGGTGTCGTGGGCGGTCTCGACGTTGGGCGCGGTGGACGTGGCCATGGCGACGGACGGGCTGGAGTGGGAGGGACGGCGAGGGCGCGTGGGCGCCTCGGGTGGGGCGGCCCGGCCGGCGGGACACCGGCTGGGGCTACCCCTGCAATATATCCGCGTACTCGGCCAGGGCTCCCGGGTTCGCCAGCGCGTCGGTGTTCCGGACCGGGCGGCCGTGGATTGTCTCCCGGACGGCGATCTCAGAGATCTTCCCGCTGATGGTGCGTGGGATGTCTCGAACCGCGCGGATCACCTTGGGCACATGGTGCGGACTCGTCGCCGCACGGATCACCGCCCGGATGCGCGCCTCGAGCGCCGCGTCGAGCACGGCTCCCGGCTGCAGCCGCACGAACAGGACGATCCGCACATCGCGGTCAGCGCCCTCCCCCACCTCCTGCCCCACCACAACGCTCTCGACGAGCTCCGGGAGCTGATCGACCACCCGGTAGATCTCCGCGGTCCCGATCCGCACGCCGCCGGGGTTGAGCGTCGCATCACTGCGACCGTGGATGATCATGCCGCCGTGCGCGGTGAGCTCGGCCCAATCCCCGTGACGCCAGGCGCCATCGAAGAACTCGAAATAGGCGCCGCGGTACTTCGCGCCATCCGGGTCGTTCCAGAACGCCACCGGCATCGAGGGGAACGGCCGCGTGCAGACGAGTTCGCCCGCCTCGCCGCGAAGCGGTCTCCCGTCCGCATCCCACACCTCCACCGCCATCCCCAGACCGAGGCACTGCAACTCGCCGCGCCAGACGGGGAGCATCGGATTGCCGAGGGCGAAGCAGGAGATGAGATCCGTCCCCCCCGAGATGCTCGCGAGCTGAACTCCCGGCTGCACGTCGCGCATCACGTAGTCGTAGCTGTGTTCGGCGAGCGGACTCCCGGTGGAGCAGATCGTGCGCAGCGCCCCGAGGTCGTGCGTGCGCGCGGGCACGAGTCCCGACTTCTCCGCCATTGCCAGGTACTTGGCGCTCGTCCCGAACACGGCCACCCGCTCCTCGGCGGCGAGGTCCCAGAGGATTCCCGGCCGCGCCTCGGGGAGGGGCGCGCCGTCGTAGAGGACGATTGCGGCGCCGCTCGCCAGCGCCGAGACGAGCCAGTTCCACATCATCCACCCGCAGGTGGTGAAGTAGAACAGGCGGTCGCCCGGATGCAGGTCGACGTGCAGCTGATGCTCCTTGAGATGCTGGAGGAGCGTCCCACCGGCGCCGTGCACCATGCACTTGGGGAGCCCGGTCGTCCCCGAGCTGTACATGATGTACAGCGGATGATCGAACGGGAGCGGCGTGAACCGCTCGGGCGCGTCGGCGCCGCGCGCCAGGTAGTCGTCCCAGCGGACCGCGTCCGGGAGGGCGCGCGCCACATCGGCGGCGGCGGTCTCGTCGCCGAGGAACGGCACCACGACGAGGCGCTCGAGGCTCGGGAGCGCCGCGACGATCTCCGCCGTGCGCGCGAGGCAGTCGATGCGCTTCCCGCCGTAGTGGTAGCCGTCGGCGGCGAGGAGAACCTTCGGCGCGATCTGACCGAAGCGGTCGAGGACGCCCCCGACGCCGAAGTCGGGAGAGCACGAGGACCAGACCGCCCCGAGGCTCGCCGCGGCGAGCGCACCGATCACCGCCTCGGGGATGTTCGGAAGGAAGCCGACGACGCGATCCCCCGGGCCCACGCCCTCGGCGCGGAGCGCGCCCGCGAGGCGCCGCACCGCATCGGCGAGGGTGGCCGCACTGAGTTCGCGTCGTCGCCCGCGCTCGTCCCGGGCGATGATCGCTGGCCCGTCGTCGCGCCGCCGGAGGAGGTTCTCCGCGAAGTTGAGACGCGCACCGGGGAACCAGCGGGGCCCGCCGGTCGGGGTCGGGGGCGCCATCCGGTCCCCATCGACGAGCACCGCGTCCCACGCCGCTCGTCCTGCGACGGCCCCCGAGTCGCCCGGGCCACCGGCGACCACACCGTCGCCCGCCCGGCTCGTGCTCGCCAGCACGCCACACTGCCGCCACACCTGCGCCCAGAACCGTCCGGGTTCGCGCACCGACCAGGCGTGCCACTCGGCGTACGGGGCGGTCGGACCGGGGGCCGTCGCATCGAGCGCGGCCACGGTGAACTGGAACCGCGCCAGATGGGAGCGTGAGGCCCGAACCGGGTCCGGTGTCCAGAGCGGGAGGCGGTCGTCGGCCATAGCCCGGAATCTAGGGCGCCCTCGCGAGGGGACGGAATCGGCCATAGACTCCTCCCCCCGCCCATGACGACGCCCCGCCGCATCCTCCTCGCCGACGCCGACGCCTTCTTCGTCGCCGTCGCGCGTATGGTGGACCCCGAGGGCGCCGGGCGCGCGCCACTGCTCATCGTCGGGGGGAAGCCGGGGTCGCGCGGCGTGGTCTGCTCCGCCTCATACGAGACCCGCGCCTTCGGTGTCCGCTCCGCGATGCCGATCGCGCAGGCGCTGCGGCTCTGCCCCGACGCGCTCTGCGTCCCGGTGCCGCGCGGCGCCTGCACCGCGACCTCGCGCGCGATCGGCGCCGTGCTGCACCGTTTCACGCCGGTGGTCCAGGCGGCGAGCATCGACGAGTGGTACCTCGACCTCTCGGGCACCGAGGCACTCTATGCGCCGGAGAGCTTCGAGCAGACCGCGCGCCGCATCCGCGAGACCGTGCACCGCGAGACGGGGATCCATCTCTCGTTCGGCGGCGGGACCTCGAAGCTCGTCGCCAAGCTCGCCGCGGAGCGCGCGAAGCCCCGCGCCGACGTCGGCGGCGACGGAGTTCGCCTCATCGAGCCCGGCATGGAAGCGGCGTTCCTCAGGGAGTTCACCCTCGGTGACCTCCCGGGCGTCGGGCCGAAGCTCAAGGCGAAACTCGCGACCCTCGGGCTGGAGCGCGTCGACGACGTCCTCCCGCACGACCGCGCGACCCTCGCCCGCTGGCTCGGGCGTCGGCCGGCCGAGTGGCTCTGGGCGCGCGTCCGCGGCATCCACGACGCCCCCGTCGAGGGGCGCGCGCCGGCCAAGCAGGTGAGCCGCGAGACCACCTTCCGCGAGGACCTCGCCGACACCGCGGCGATCGCGCGGCAGCTCCGGAGTCTCGTCGGGACCGTGGCGAGCGAGTTGCGCCGCGATCGGACGTCGGCGCGGACCGTGACCGTGAAGCTCAAGGACCGTGACTTCACCACGCGGCTCGCCAGCCAGACGGTGCCGGAGCCGTTGGAGAGCGACCGCGCGATCGGCGAGCTCGCGCTCGCGCTCCTGACCCGGTTGCGCAGCGCGCGCCGCGTGCCCGCCCGGCTGGTCGGGGTCGCCGTCTCCGGGCTCGCCCCCGCCCGCGACGCCGAGCAGCTCGCCCTCTTCGGCGGCGTCCCGGCGGTCGAGCGTCCCGAGGACCGGGCCGTCTCGCGCGCGGTGGACCGGGTCCGCGAGCGCTTCGGCAGCGCCGCGATCACCGTCGGCGTAGATGGCTCGCCGGCCCCTCGGTCCCGGTAGCCCCGCGCGCGGGGGCCGATAGCGTCGCTCCGGTCCTCGCCGCATCTTGTCCGTCCGGCGCCACGCGCCGGTCTCGTTCCCTCACCCCACTCCGTGATGACGACCCTCCGTCCGACACTCGTCTTTGGCGGCCTCACCGTGCTGGCACTCGCGTGCCAGCCGTCGGCCCCCTCGACCTCACCCGCCCCCACCGGCGGCACCGCGAATGCGAGCGCCTCGGCGCCCTCCACGACCGCCCCGACCGCCGGCGGCCAAGCCGGCGCTCAGCCGGGTGGCGCCGGTGGTCCGGGCGGACCCGGTGGCGCCTCCGGCGCCAGCGACCCGGCCCCGCGTCCCTACGCGCAGGTCATCCGAGGCGAGGTGAAGACCAAGGCCGGCCTCTTCAAGACGCACCAGATCGGCAGCCAGCTCTACTATGAGATCCCGGCGAGCGAGATGGGGAAGGACCTCCTCCTCGTGACGCAGATCGCCAAGACCAATGAAGGCGACGGGTACGGCGGCCAGGCGATCGACGAGCGCGTGGTGCGCTGGGAGCGGCGCGGGAACCGCGTCCTCCTGCGCAGCGTCTCGTACGCGATCGTCTCCGATCCGTCGGCGCCGATCGCCGAGGCGGTCCGCAACGCGAACTACGACGCGATCCTCGCGACCTTCAACGTGGCCGCCTACGGGGCGGACTCGGCGGCCGTGATCGAGGTCTCGCGCATCTACACGAATCCGCCGTCGGAGATCAGCGTCGTGCAGCGGTACCGCGGCTCCGTGGATGCGAGCCGCAGCTTCCTCGAGCGCGTGGCGACCTACCCGCGCAATATCGAGGTCGAGGCCACGGTCACGATCAGCGCGCAGCCGACGCCGCAGTCGTTCTTCCCGGGGCTCCCGCCGTCGCAGCCGGCCCCTGGCACGCCGCCGACCACGAAGTCGTTCGTCGTCCACTGGTCGATGGTCCGGCTCCCCGACCAGCCGATGATGCCGCGCCTCCGCGATTCGCGCATCGGCTACTTCTTCACCTCGACGGTCGATTTCAGCCGTCCTGAGCAGCGGGCGCAGCAGCGGAACTACATCTCCCGCTGGCGGCTCGAGAAGCAGGACCCGACCGCCGCGATCTCCGAGCCGGTCCAGCCGATCGTCTACTACGTGGACCCGGCGACGCCGACCTGGCTCGTCCCCTTCGTGAAGAAGGGCATCGAAGAGTGGCAGGGGGCGTTCGAGGCCGCGGGCTTCAAGAACGCGATCATCGCCAAGGAGGCGCCGTCCAAGACCGAGGATCCCGACTGGTCGCCCGAGGACGCGCGGTACTCCGTCGTCCGTTGGCTCCCGTCGACGATCGAGAACGCGGTCGGCCCGAGCGTCGTCGACCCGCGCTCCGGGGAGATCCTCGAGGCTGACGTGCAGATGTACCACAACATCATGAACCTCCAGACGTGGTGGTACTGGACGCAGGTCGGGCCGCTCGACCCGCGCGCCGCGACGCTCCCGCTCCCGGATTCGCTGCAGGGGCGGCTCGTGCAGTTCGTCGTCGCGCACGAGGTCGGTCACACCCTCGGCCTCCCGCACAACCAGAACGCGTCGGGGATGTACCCGGCCGACTCGGTGCGCTCCAAAACGTGGGTGGCGCGGATGGGCCATTCGCCGACGATCATGGACTACGCGCGCTTCAACTATGTGGCGCAGCCGGAGGACGGGATCGCGCTCGAGGACCTGATCCCGAAGGTCGGCGTCTACGACCGCTACGCCATCCGGTGGGGCTACGCGCCCGTCCCGGGCGCGCGTAGCGCTGATGCCGAGCGCCCGGCGCTCGATGCCATCGCCCGTGAGCAGGACACGACCCCCTGGTACCGCTATGGGCTCCCCGATGATTTCGGCGCCATCCCGTACACCTCGTACTCCGAGGCGGTGGGCGACCAGGACGCGGTGAAGAGCACCACGATGGGGCTCCGCAACCTGAAGCGGCTCATCCCGATGCTGATCCCCGCGACGACGCAGGCGACGGA
>JARIFA010000052.1 GCA_031127075.1 Gemmatimonadota bacterium
GCACGAGCTTCACCCGGTCATCGCCGAGCAGCGCGCGCAGTTCCGAGAGGGCGGGGCCGGCGGCCGAGAGCCGCAGCGAGGAGCGCATCCGCGCCGGGACCCCGTCCCGACCCTTCCAACGTAGCTCCAGCGGGGCGGAGCCGGGATGGGCATCGGCGATCGCCCGGATATCCTGCATCACGGCCGCCGGGACGGCGGTCTCCGCGTCCAGCTCCAGCCGGACGGCGAACTGGCCGGTGGCCCGTAGCTCCGCGAGCCGGGTCACCGATTCCACGATGAAGGTCGGGTTGTCGGCGTCCTGGTCCCGCCGCGAGTACCCGCCCTTGAGGAGGACGGGGATGTCGGCCTGGATCCGATCGCCGATGGCGGCCCACGCCTCGGGGAAGACGAGCAGCTCCGCCGCGCCCGAGAAGTCCTCGACGGTGAGGCGGGCGAACTCGTTCCCCGACTTCTTGCTCACCTGCCGCTTGATCGCGGTCACGACGCCCGCGAGGGCGATGGCGTCCGGGGTCCACGTCCCCAGCTGTGAGACGGTGTGCGTCGCGAGGAGCTCGCACTCGGCGCGGAACGGCTCGAGGGGATGCCCCGAGATGTAGAAGCCGAGGATCGCCTTCTCCTGGGTGAGCCGCTCGGACTCGGAGAGGGGGGCGACGTTCGGGAGGGTTGGGAGGAGCGGGGCCGACGCCGGCGTCGCCTCATCCCCGCCGAGCTCGCCGAAGAGCGAGCCCTGACCGGTGGCGATCTCCGCCTGCGCGAGCGAGGCGGCTTGGATCGCGCCGTCGAGGGCGGCGACGAACTGCGCGCGGTGCCCGCCGAGGCCGTCGAGGGCGCCGGCGTGGATGAGGGCCTCGAGCACCCGCTTGTTGCAGGTGCGGAGGTCGATCCGCTCGCACAGGTCGTAGAGCGAGGTGAAGGGGCGCTCGGCGCCCGCCGCGAGGATCGATTCGACCGCGGAGTGGCCGACGTTGCGGATCGCGCCGAGTCCGAAGCGGATCCGTCGGTCGCCGATGACGGTGAACTTCCAGCCCGACTCGTTCACGTCGGGCGGGAGGATCTCGAGCCCTAGGTCGCGGGCCTCGGCGATGTACTTCACGACCGCGTCGGTGTCGCCGATGCAGGCCGAGAGGACGGCCGCCATGAACTCCGGCGCGTAGTGCGCCTTGAGGTAGGCCGTGTGGTACGAGAGGATCGAATACGCGACCGAGTGCGACTTGTTGAAGCCGTATCGGCCGAAGGTTTCGATCTGCCCCGCGATGTCCTCGATGACCTTGGGCGGGAAGCCGTTGGCGACGGCCTTCGTCGAGAACTTCTCAAGCTCCTTCCGGATCAGGTCGGCGTCCTTCTTGCCCACCGCCTTGCGCAGTACGTCGGCCTCGGCGAGCGAGATGCCTGCGAGGCGCTGCGCGATGCGCATCACCTGTTCCTGGTAGGTGATGACGCCGTAGGTCGGGGCGAGGATCTCCTCGAGTTCGGGGAGCTGGTACGAGACCGGCTCCTCCCCCTTCTTGCGGCGCTGATAGACCTTGTGCATCCCAGCGTCGAGCGGGCCCGGGCGCATCAGCGCGTTCGAGGCGACGAGGTCATCGAACCGGTCGGCGCGCATCCCCCGCACCATGTCGGTGGCGAGCGGGGATTCGAACTGGAAGACGCCGGCGGTGCGGCCGGCGCGGAGCATCCGATAGGTCGCCTCGTCGTCGAGCGGGAGCGCGTCGAGGTCGATCGTCACACCCCGCCGCTCGCGGATGGCGCGCAGCGCGTCGGTGAGGATCGTCAGCGTCGTGAGGCCGAGGAAGTCCATCTTGAGCATCCCGGCCTTCTCGAGCGCGACCATGTCGTACTGCGTCACCACCACGCGCTCGTCGCCGCTCCCACCGCTCCCCTTCGACTCCGCCGTGCAGACGGGGACGTAGTCGTCGAGTGGGCCCGGTGCGATCACGATGCCGGCGGCGTGGACGCCGGCGTGGCGCGAGAGCCCTTCGAGCGCGATGGCGAAATCGAAGAGCTGCGCGTGCCGCTCGTCCTGCTCGTACAGCTTTCGGACCTCGGGGACCTTCTCGATCGCTTCGGCGACGGTGAGCGAGAAGTTCGGCTGGTTCGGGACCAGCTTCGCGATCGCGTCGGTCTCGCCGGGGGTGAAGCCGAGGACGCGCCCGACGTCCTTGAGGCAGGCGCGCGACTTGAGCGTCCCGAAGGTGATGATCTGCCCGACGGACGCCCGGCCGTACTTCTCGCGGACGTACTCGATGACCTCGCCGCGGCGCTCCTCGCAGAAGTCGACGTCGATGTCAGGCATCGAGACGCGTTCCGGATTCAGGAAGCGCTCGAAGAGGAGATCGAACTTGAGGGGGCAGACGTTCGTGATGCCGGTGGCATACGCCACGAGCGAACCCGCGGCGGACCCGCGGCCCGGCCCCACGGGGATCCCGCGGTCGCGTGCCGCCTGAATGAAGTCGGCGGTGATCAGGAAGTAGCCGGCGTAGCCGGTCTTGGTGATGACGCCGAGCTCGTAGTCGAGCCGTTCCTTCACCTCGGCGGGGAGCGGCGTGCCGTAGCGGGTCTTGGCGCCGGCGGTCGCGAGCTTCACGAGCAGGTCATTCTCGCTCTTCACCCCCTTCGGGAGGGGGAAGGCGGGGACGAAGTACTTCTTCTCGAACTGCACATCGACCGCGTCGGCGATCGCGCAGGTGTTCTCGAGGACGTCGGGACGGTCGGGGAAGACCGCCGCCATCTCCGGCGCGCTCTTGAAGTAGAGGCCGCGGTCGTAGCGGAGCCGGTCGGCGTCGAGCCGGTCCTTCTTGAGGCCGATGCAGAGCAGGACGTCGTGCGCATCGTGGTCCTCGGCCTTGAGGAAGTGCGCGTCGTTCGTGGCGACGACGGGGAGCCCGAGGTCCTTCCCCAGCCGGAAGACGAGGTCGTTGAGGCGGCGTTGCTCGCCGGCTTCGTGGGCCTGGACCTCGAGGTAGTACCGTCCCTGAAAGAGCTCCGCGTACCAGGCGGCGGTGGCGCGCGCCTCATCGTACCGGTCCTCCAAGAGGTGCTGCGCGACCTCCCCCGCCATACAGGCGCTCGAGACGATGAGCCCCTCGTGGTGGGCGGCGAGGAGCTCACGGTCCACCCGCGGCTTGCCGTAGAACCCCTCGGTGTAGGCGAGGGAGGAGAGCTTGACCAGGTTCCGGTATCCCGCGAGGTCCCGGGCGAGAAGGACGAGGTGGAAGTAGTTCTTCTCGCCGGCCTGCGCGCGGGTCTTCACGCGCCGGTCGCCGGGGGCGACGTACGCCTCCATCCCGATGATCGGCTTGACCCCCGCCTTCCGGGCCTGCTCCTGGAACGCCCACGCGGCGTGGAGGTTGCCGTGATCCGTGATGGCCAGGGCGGGCTGCTCGAACTCCTTCGCCCGGGCGATCAGGTCGTCGATCCGGTTCGCCCCGTCGAGGAGGGAATACTCGGAGTGACAGTGGAGATGGACGAAGGACATGGACCCAGAAGGATAGCGGAATCCCGGGGGGTGGGCGATGGGTGGGCTCTCTAGTAGGTCTCAGGGGGGGGTGAAGCAGGGTCAGGGGGCCGTGATCAGGGAGGGTTGAAAGCTGAAGTCCGGAGGCTGGACGCGAACAGCCGGGCGGGTGGCGCTGGGGGCGGGGGTCGGGCTCCTGGCGCTCGGGGGTGGGCTTCTCGGTTTGACGCCTACCGGGCGGTATCTCGCTCGGGCGGGGTGGGAGGAGGGGCGGATCCTGCTCGCCCGCCGGCCGATCGAGGCGCTGGTGGCGGATTCCCTGGTCTCTGCGCCGATCCGGGCGAAGCTCCGGCTCGTCCTCGAGGCCCGGGCGTTCGCCGAGGACTCCCTCGGGCTCCCCGCGGGCGAATCGTTCACGACCTTCACCGACCTCGGGCGGGACACCTTGGTGCTCGTGCTCTCCGGCGCCGAGCGCGACACCCTCGCGCCCGTCACCTGGTGGTTCCCAATCGTCGGGCGCGTCCCGTACAAGGGGTTCTTCGACGTCGACGAGGCGCGAGCGGCGGTGGACGCGTTGGCCACCCGTGGGCTCGACACCTATCTCCGGCCCTCTCCAGCGTTCAGCACGCTGGGGTGGTTCGACGATCCGCTCCTCTCGACGACGCTCGCAGCCGACTCCGTCGATCTGGTGAATACGGTGATCCACGAGCTCACGCACAACCGGTACTACGCGCCGGGCGGCGCCGTCTTCAACGAGTCGTTCGCGAACTTCGTGGGGGCGCGAGGGGCGGAGCGGTTCTTTCGTGCGCGCGGTGACTCCACCCGCGCGGACCGCGCCGTGGCGCGGTGGGCCGACGAGCGGCGGCTCGCGGCCTTCTGGCGCACCCTCGCCGGTGCGCTCGACTCGGCCTTCGCCGCGCATCCGGGCTCGGCCGAGCGCGCGGCGCGGCTCGTCGCGCGCGACACGGTCTATGCCTTGGCGCGACGGCGGCTCGTGGACTCGATCGCGCCGGCCTTCGAGACGATCGATCCGCGGTATGCGCAGCGGGTGGCGCTCGACAACGCGGCCGTCCTCGCGCGGCGGGTATACCTGAGCGATCTGGAGGGGTTCGAGGCGACGTACGCGGCGGCGGGCCGCGACCTGCGGCTGGCAATCACGCGGCAGATTGACGAGCACCGGAAGGCGCGGCGGCAGGCGCGTCGCTAGCAGGGCTGTCGGGGCGGTGTCGGGCGAGGCGCGTGGTGCCGGCCGTCCAGCGGCCTCGACCCGTCCCGCGACCGCTCAGTGTTCGATCTGCGTGACCCGACGCGGGGTCCGCGAGAAGCGCGCACCGAAGGCGTCGATCACGGCGGACCGTGTGGACGCGGCGAGCGCATCGGGGTCCGCGCTCGCCAACTCCGCCGCCACCGATGTCATCGTCACGTCCGCGATCCCGCAGGGGACCATCAGGTCGAAGTAGGCGAGGTCGGTCGTCACGTTGAGCGCGAAGCCGTGCCAGGTGACCCATTGGCGGGCGTGCACGCCGATGCTCGCGAGTTTCCGTCCCCCCGTCCAGACGCCGGTCTTCCCCGGGTTCCGCTCCGCGTGGAGGCCCAGCGTCCAGACGGCCTGGATCAGCACCTCCTCCACCTGCCGCAGATACCAGTGGAGGTCCTGCTTGTGCCCTGTGAGGTCGACGATGGGATACCCGACGAGCTGGCCCGGCCCGTGGAAGGTCACGTCGCCGCCGCGCTCGACCTCGTGCAGCGCCACGCCGCGCGACGCGAGGGCTTCCGGCGAGGCGAGGAGGTGCGCCGCCTTCGACGACCGTCCCAGCGTGATCACGGGAGGATGTTCGACGAGCAGGAGCACGTCGTGCGCGACGCGGCCGGCGAGGCGCGCGGCCGCGAGGTCACGCTGGAACGACAAGGCCTCCGCGTAGTCGCGGAGGCCGAGGTCGAGGACGAGGAACTCGCTCACGCGTGCAGCATCTTCCCCATCGAATCGAGCACCGCCTCGGCGATCGCCTCGCTGAGGGTCGGGTGCGCGTGGACGGCGAGATCGATCTCTTCGACGGTGTACTCGTTCTCGCGCGCCACAGCGAATTCGTGGATCATCTCGGTGGCGTGGGCGCCGCAGATGTGCGCGCCGAGGATCTCGCCGTACCGCTCGTCCTTGATGACCTTCACGAAGCCCTCGGTCTCCCCGCTGGTGCGGGCACGGCCGTTGGCGCTGAAGGGGAACTTGCCGACCTTGTATTTCAGGCCCTTCTCCTTGCACTGCGCCTCGGTGAGGCCGATGCTCGCGACCTCGGGGTGGCAGTACGTGGCGTTAGGGATGTTGCCGTAGTTGACCGGGTGGTGCGCGTGGCCGGCGAGGATGTCCGCGACGACGTGGCCCTCGCGCGAGCCCTTGTGCGCGAGCATCGGCGGGCCGGCGACGTCACCGATCGCGTAGATGCCCTTCGCGGTGGTCTCGAACCGCTCGGTGATCTTGATGAACCCCCGCTCGGTGAACTGGACGCCGGCCTCCTTCGCGCCGATCGACTCGACGTTCGGTGCGCGCCCCGCGGCGACGAGGACGAGGTCGAAGGTCATCTCCTGCTTCTCCCCATTGGCCTCCACCGGGATGGTGACGTTGGCCTTGCCCTTCTTGGCGGTCCCGAGCTTGGCGCCGGTGATGATCTCGATGCCGCGCTTCTTGAAGGCCTTGGCGAGCTCCACCGAGCAGTCCTCGTCCTCGACGGGGAGGATGCGGTTCATGACCTCGAGGATCGTGACCTTCGAGCCGAAGGCGTTGAAGACGTCGGCGAACTCGCAGCCGACGGCGCCGGCGCCGATCACGGCGATGGTGGCCGGGGCCTTGTCGAGCGTGAGCGCCTCGTCCGACGAGAGGATGAGCTGCCGGTCGAGCTCGAGGCCGATCTGCGGGAGCCCCTTCACGCGCGAGCCAGTGGCGATGACGACGCCCTTGGTGGCGGTGTGCGTCTCGACCTTCCCGTCGGCGCCGGTGACCTTCACCGACTTGTTGGCGCCGAGCACGCCGGTGCCCTTGAGCCAGGTGATCTTGTTCTTCTTGAAGAGGAACTCGACGCCCTTGGAATTCTGCGCCGAGACCTGTCGCGAGCGCTTCATCGCGACGCCATAGTCGAGCGTGACCTGCTCCGCCTTCACGCCGAACTCGGCGCCCTTGGCGACCTTCTGCGCGATCGACGCGGCCTCGAGGAGCGCTTTGGCCGGGATGCAGCCCCAGAGGACGCAGGTGCCGCCGAGTCCCTCGCGCTCTACCACCGCGACGGACTGCCCGAGCTGGGCGGAGCGGAGGGCGCCGACGTAGCCGGCCGGCCCGCCGCCAAGGTAGATGACATCGAACTGAGACATGGGATCAGGGGTCAGGGGTCAGGTCTGAGGGACCAGGGGTCAGGGACCAGGGGTCACAGGGCGAGCAGCAACGGGTTCTCCACCATCCGCCGCAGCGTCTGCAGGAACGCCGCGCCGACCGCCCCATCGATCACGCGATGGTCGCAGCTCATCGTGACGCGGAGCTTCTTGCGCACGATGAAGCCGCCGTCCGCGGCGACCTCGACCTTGTCCTCGATCGCCCCGACCGCGAGGATGCCGACCTCGGGCGGGTTGATGATCGCGGTGAACTGGTCGATCTGCATCATCCCGAGGTTCGAGACGGAGAAGGTCGAGCCGGTGAACTCCTCCGGCTTGAGCTTCCGCTCACGGGCCTTCTTCGCGAGGCTCCTCGCCTCGGCGGAGATGGCGCCCATCCCCTTGGCATCGGCGTCGAAGATCACCGGGACGATGAGCCCATCGTCGGTGGCGACGGCCATCCCAAGGTGCACGGCATCGAAGTAGCGGATGCGGTCACCGAGCCAGTGCGCGTTGACCTCGGGGTGCTTGGTGAGCGCCGTCGCGGTCGCCTTGAGGATGAGGTCGTTGAACGAGAACTTGTACGCGTCGCCGAGTTCGGCGGCCGCGGCGCGCATCTCGGCGGCGCGGGAGAGGTCGAACTCCGCGGTGAGGTAGAAGGTCGGGATCGGCCCGATCGACTCACTGAGGCGGCGGGCGATCGTCTTGCGGATCTGCGTGAGCGGCTCGTCGCGGAATCCAGCGCCGGAGCGGGCGGGCGCGGCGGCGCGTGGCGCGGTCGCGGCGGTGCCGGTGGGCGCTGCGGTGGATGTCGCACCGGAGGCCATCGCGGCCTCGATGTCGCGCTTCACGATGCGGCCGCCGGGGCCGGACCCGTGCACGGCGCCGAGGTTCACCCCGGAATCGCCGGCGAGGCGGCGAGCGAGGGGTGAGGCGATGACGCGTCCTGCGGGGGCGGCGGGCTCGGCGGGGGTGCTGGACGCCTGTGCCGGAGTCGTCGGCGCGGCGACGGGCGTCGCCGCCGGAGCTGGCGCGGCCGATGGCGCAGCCGAGGGCGCCGAAGCCGCCGGGGCCGAGCCGCCGAGCAGCGCGGCGATCTCCTCGCCCGCGGCGGCGATGATGCCGACGAGCGTGCCCACCGCGGCGGTCGTCCCCGCGGCCACGAGCTGCTTCCGGAGCACGCCCTCGCCGCGCGCGGCGAGCTCCATCACCGCCTTGTCCGTCTCGACTTCCGCGAGGACGTCGCCGGGCTTCACGGCGTCCCCCTCCTGCTTGAGCCAATTGACGAGGCGGCCCTCCTCCATCGTCGGGCTCAGCGCCTCCATGAACACCTTGGTTGCCATGGTCGTGGGACTCAGTCGAGGTACATGACTTTCCGGACCGCCGCGATCGTCTTCGCGACGTCGGGCTTCGCGGACTTCTCCAGCTGCTTCGCATAGGGCATCGGCACGTCGGCCTGATGCACGCGGAGCACCGGGGCGTCGAGGTCATCGAAGCAGTGTCGCTGGACATAGTCCACGACCTGTGCGCCGATCCCCGCGATCTCCCATCCCTCCTCGAGTACGACGGCGCGGTTCGTCTTGCGCACCGAGGCGGTGATCGCATCGACGTCCATCGGGCGGACGGTCCGGAGGTCCACCACGTCGACGCGGATCCCGTCCTTCGCGAGCTGGTCCGCGGCCTGCATCGCCACGAGCGCCATCTTCCCGTTCGTGATGATCGAGCAGTGGTCGCCCTCGCGCTTGAGGTCGGCGACGCCGATCGGGACGATGTAATCCTCGTCGGGCACCTCGCCCTTCGTGTTGTAGAGCATCTCGCCCTCGAGGACGATCACCGGGTTGTCGTCCCGGATCGCCGCCTTGAGGAGTCCCTTCGCATCATATGGGGTCCCCGGCGTGACGACCTTGAGGCCCGGGATGTGCGCCAGCCACGACTCGAAGGCCTGCGAGTGCTGCGCCGAGAGCTGCAACGCGGCGCCGTTCGGCCCCCGGAAGACCATCGGCATCGGGTACTGCCCGCCGGACATATAGAGCATCTTCGCGGCGGCGTTCACCACCTGGTCGATCGCGAGGAGCGCGAAGTTCCACGTCATGAACTCGACGATCGGGCGGAGGCCCACCATCGCGGCGCCGACGCCGACGCCGGCGAAGCCGAGCTCGGTGATCGGTGTGTCGACGACGCGCATCTCGCCGAACTCCTCGAGCAACCCCTTCGACACCTTGTACGCGCCGTTGTAGACGGCGACCTCCTCACCCATCAGGAAGACGCGGTCGTCGCGCGCCATCTCCTCGCGGAGGGCCTGATTGAGCGCTTCGCGGTACGTGATGATCGGCATGGTCAGCTCCCCGTCTCGACGAGGACGTCCTCGTACAGCGACTCGAGCGGCGGCTCGGGCGAGGCGTCGGCGAAATCCCAGGCATCCTGACAGACGGCCTTAATCTCCTGCTCCATTGCGTCGAGGTCGGTGGGGTCACCCGCCTCCTTCATCCGCGCGGCGAGGAGCGCGATGGGGTCGCGCTTCAGATGTTCATCGAGCTCGGCCTTCGTGCGGTAGGTGCCGCTGACGGCGTCGGACATCGAATGCCCCATATAGCGGTAGGTGCGGACCTCGAGGAGGACCGGCTTGGATTCGCGGCGCGCGATCCCGAGCGCGCGCTCCATCGACTCCCGGACCGCGAACACGTCCTGGCCGTCCACGTACTCGCCGTGCATGCCGTCGTACGCCTCCGAGCGGCGCGAGAGGTCCTTGATGGCGGCGGCGCGCTCGACGGCGGTGCCCATCCCGTACTTGTTGTTCTCGATGATGAAGATGCAGGGGAGCTTCCAGAGCGCGGCCATGTTCAGCGCCTCGTGGAAGGCGCCCGTGTTCACGACCGACTCGCCCATGAAGCAGACGATGACCTGGTCGCCGCCACGATACTTGATGGCGAAGCCGACGCCGGCCGCCACGGGGACGTGCCCGCCGACGATGCCGTGGCCGCCGAGGAAGTTCAGGTTCCGGTCGAAGAGGTGCATCGAGCCGCCCTTCCCGCGCGAGCAGCCATCGACCCGCCCGAAGAGCTCGGCCATGATCGACCGCGGCGACATCCCGCGCGCGAGTGCCTGGCCGTGGTCGCGGTACGTCGTGATGACGTAGTCGTCCGGGCGGAGCATCGAGAGGATGCCGGTGGAGACGGCCTCCTGCCCGATATAGAGGTGGCAGAAGCCGCCGATCTTTCCGAGCGCATACGCTTCGCCGACCTTCTCCTCGAAGCGGCGCTGGAGGAGCATCGAATGGAGGAGCACGCGGCGGAGTGCCGGATCGCCGGGGAGGGGGCGGGAGTCAGGGCGTTTCTTGGAGGCCATGGGGGGCAGGGGTCAGGTATCAGGTGTCAGGGGGCAGGGGGCAGGGGGGGGCAGGGGGGCAGGACTCGTGTGGGAGGGGAGTGCTGGGAGCGAGGTCGATTCCTGGCCCCTCACCCCTGACCCCCTCATCCCTGACCTACTGCCCCACCCCCGCCGCCTGAACCTGCTCCCAGGCGTGGTAAGAGGAGCGCACCAGCGGGGCGGACTCGACGTGTCGGAAGCCCATCGCGAGGCCCTCGCGCCGGAACATCGCGAACTCGTCGGGCGTGACATACCGGTCGAGCCGGATGTGATCGTCCGATGGCCGGAGATACTGGCCGAGCGTCAGGATGTCGACGTCGACCTCGCGGAGCTCGCGCATCGTCTGCAGGACCTCCTCGTTCGTCTCGCCCATCCCGAGGATGATCCCCGTCTTGGTCGGGATGTCGGGGGCGAGGCGCTTGCTGGTCCGGAAGATCTCCCGCACGCGCTCGTATCGGCCGCCGGGGCGCGCCTTCTTGTAGAGGCGCGGGACGGTCTCGGTGTTGTGGTTGTAGATCTCCGGCCGCGCCTCGAGCACCGTCCGGATGGCCTCGACGTCGCCCTGGAAGTCGGGGACAAGGACTTCGACGGAGCAGCCGGGGACGGCGTCGTGGACCTGCCGGATCGTCTCCGCAAACGCCCAGGCGCCGAAATCGGGGAGGTCGTCGCGGTCGACGCTCGTGATCACGAGGTGCCGGAGGTTCATCGCGCGCGCCGCCTCGGCGACGCGGCTCGGCTCGGCCGGATCGAACTTCGGCGGCCGACCGTGCGCCACGGCGCAGTACGCGCAGTTCCGGGTGCAGACGTCGCCGAGGATCATGAAGGTCGCGGTGCCGTGCTCCCAGCACTCGCCGACGTTCGGGCAGTGGGCCTCCTCGCAGACCGTGTGGAGGTCCAGCTCCCGCATCAGGTGTTTCAGGCGGAGGTAGTTCGGCCCACCCGGCGCCTTCACCTTGAGCCAGGACGGCTTGCGCTCGGGCAGTGGCTCGGCGCGGTGTCGCCCCATGATCTGGTACAGGACCTCGGCCATCACGTCACCTGTCGCTGGGGGGGGGAGGAACGGGTTGATCCGGTAACGGGTGGAGGATATGAAGGGGGGCGCTGGAAGGCGAGGGATGGTAACCTTCAATTAATCACATTGAAGGGCACTCAAATTCTAGGCTTATGCTGGAAGCTGGAGGCTGGAAGCTGGAAGCTGGAAGCTGGAGGCTGAAACCTCCCCGCCCGGCGTGCGTAGAGCCCTCTGTCCCCACCAGCCCACCCCATGTTCAAGACCATCCTCGTCCTCGGCTTCCTCGCCCTCGCGGCGCTTCTCGCCCTCAAGATCCTGCTGGCGATCCTCGGCGCGGCCGTCGGGCTCGCGGTCGGGCTGGTGGCGCTCACGCTTCCGGCGCTGCTGCTCGGGGCGCTGATCTACGTCGTGCTGGTCGTCTTCGCCCCCGAGCGGGCGGCGGCGCTCAGGGAGCGGTTCGGGGGATGATGGTGAGAGGCTGGATGCGAGAGGCTGGAGGCCCGGTCCGACGGTCTCAGCTTCCAGCCTTCAGCCTTCAGCCTCAAGCCCCTGCACCACCGCCCAGCCCAACAGCGGAATCAGCAGCTCGTGGTGCCCGGTAATCTCGTACCCGGTGCCGCCCGCCAGGACCGGGCGTTGCACGACATTCATCCGCGGCCGATAGTGCCGCTGCATATCGAAGTCGGCCGTGGTGAACCCGGTCGGGCGACCGCCGTTCACATTGCGGGCCACCGTGAGCGCCTTGAGAAAGACCTCGGGCATAATGACGGCGCTGCCGAGGTTGAGCACGACGCCGCCCTGGTGCAGGTCCTCGCAGGAGGCGGCGAGACGCCGGAAGTCGCGGTGGCTCGTGTCGCCGATGGCCGCGCCGTCGGCGGCGGGGTGTTGATGGATGATCTCGGCGCCGAGCGCGGCGTGCACGGTCACGGGAACCCAGTGCCGATGCGCGGCGAGGATAATCGACTGGTCGGGGTTGCTGAGCGGCCCCGCGGCCTCGAGGGCCCGCGCGACCGACTCTCCCATCCCCCAGCCGTGCTGCATCCCGGTGGTGAACGCCTCATTCAGCCCGCGACCGGTCTCCTCGGCCATCCCGAAGGTGCCGTCGCGCAGACCGGCGGCGACGTCCTCGGAGGTCGCGCCGAAGCGGGCGATCTCGTAGTCGTGGATGGCGGCGGAGCCATTCATCGCGAGGTGCGTGATGACGCCGCGCCGCATCAGGTCGATGAGGATCGGGCCGATGCCGGTCTTCACGACGTGGCCGCCGAGCATCACGATCACGCCACGCTTGGTCCGCGCGGCCTGGACGACGGCGTCGACGATCGCGCGGAAGTCCTGCGCCTTCAGGACGTCGGGGAGGGCGCGCAGGAAGGCCGCGAACGAATGGTCGTCGCCGGGGAGCGCGGCGAAGTCCTCGCCGCGGACCTTGTTCGGGCGCGTCGCGACGGGGATGGTGCGGACGCGTGCGAGATCGATCTCGCGCGGGGGGCGGCGTTCCGGTGTCATGGCGTTCGGCCTCCGACGGGCGCGGGATCCGCGGCCCATCGATACGACCGCAGGAAGAGGTTGAGCGAGCCGATGGACATGCGGGACTTGAGCTGCACCATCATGCGCTTCGCGTCGTCGGTCAGCCAGAGCTCGGCCTGGCCCCCTTCGGCGAAGATGCCGCTCGTCTTGATGACCGGCTGGACCACGATGGTCGAGAAGACACCGGCCGGCACCTGCACCCGCTCGCGACGGAGCACGCGGATCACCACGGGGTTCCGGTCGGGCTTGAAGTAGCGGTCGAAGCGGTAGGTGCGTCCGACCTCGAGTGGGACGGTGCGGATGAAATACAGGAAGGACCCATCGTCGAGCGGCTCAGCGACGGAAGGGAGCTCGCGATTCTGCTTGTGGACCTCGCGGTAGACGCGACGCTCGGGGAAGATCTCGAACGTGCGGAGTCGCTCGCGTCCGCCCTGGTCCTGATCCTGGACGAAACGCAGCGCGTTCAGCGAGCCGACGTCCATCCAGCTCTCGTACGCATCGTCGACCTGATAGAAGAAGGTCCCGCCCGAGAGGGAGAACCGGACGTGCCAGGTGTCGCGGGTGCGGATGGTGTCGCGTCCGAGCACGGCCATCCGGGCGGTGCCGACCTTCACGGCGCCGAAGCGGATGTCGTAGGCGAATTGCTCGCCGACCGCGAAGGGGACCGCTCGCTCCTGCGCTGCCGCCGGGGCCGCCCCCCCCATCCCCGCCGCCAGGGCCGCGCCGAGGAGGGCGCCGAAGGCCCAGCGGGCGGTCACGTCGCGGGGCGTACGGCGGGTCGACGCCGCGCGGCCCAGGCCGCCTTGGCGAGGGCCCATGCGTCGGGCCACGGATCGCGACGGGTCGCGCGCTGGCGCACGTCGAAGCGCAGGGGAAGCGGGACAGCCTCGATGCGACGGGCGTGCGGCTCGGCGGCCTGCAGATACTCGAGGTTCGCCTGCCAGGTGTCCCGCGTCGTCGCCGCGGGCGCATCGCCGGCGGCCCGGAGCAGGTCGCGCACGACGGTGATTCGCAGCAGGCGCATCGTGCCGAAGGGGTCCGAGACGCCCGGGATGGTCACGGCGCGCCGCAGCGGCCAGACCTTCGGGATCCAGCGGACGAGGTCGTGCAGCTTGCGGAGCGTCTCCGGCGCGTCGCCGGGGAGGGTGCGCTCGGCGACGACGACGTCCGCGCCTCCCTCGAAGCGCTTCACGAGCTCCGGGATCCCCTCCGGCGACTCCGTGAAGTCGGCCTGCATCAGGAGCACCGCGTCGCGCCGCGGGTATCGCGTGCGGTTCGACGCCTCGCGCAGCAACGCGTCGATGGCCCGCCCATACCCGACGCGCTCGGGGCCGCCGATCACCGTGAGCGGGAGCACCTTCGCGTACGGCGCCAGCACCTCGCGCGTGGCGTCGGTGCTGGCATCGTCGTAGACGAGGACCTCGTACTCCCGCGGATAGTCCTGAAAGAGCTTCCGCAGGCGCCAGAGGAGGACCCCGACGGTCTCCCCTTCGTCGAAGGAGGGTAGGCAGACATACAGCATGGGCTAAAGCTAGCGGGTCGCCATCATCCGTCGAATCGGCACCACCAGGAGCCCGAGGATCGCGGTCGAGACGAAGAGGGCGATCGCGGTCCCGGAGAAGACCGCCGGCGTCTGGTCGAGCTTCGTCGGGTCCACATGCCCACCGACGAGGCCGGCGATGAGATTGCCGACGGAGGCGGCGAGGAACCAGACGCCCATCATCTGCCCGACGTACCGCCTCGGCGCGAGCTTCGTCATCGACGAGAGGCCGACGGGGCTCAGGCAGAGTTCGCCGAGCGATTGCAGGAGGTAGCTCCCGATCAACCACCAGGGCGAGACGAGGAGCGTGCCGCCGCTCGCCACGATTGCATTCGCGGCACTCACCATCAGCTGGAAGCCGAGGCCGGCGAGCGCGAGGCCGAGGGCGAACTTCGTGGGGCTCGAGAGATCGATGCCGCGCTTGGCGAGCCCGACCCAGAGGGCGGCGAAGGCGGGGGCGAACAGGATGATGAAGA